>DASXLG010000174.1 GCA_036496425.1 Terriglobia bacterium
ACTCCCCTCCTGGAAAGGAGGGGAGGCTGTGCCGAAGGCGCAGTCGGGGTGGTCGCTCAAGCCGGCATGCCGTGTGAGCGACCACCCCGACCGCGACATCTCTTGATGCTTCGCCCTATCGGGCTCGCGCTTCGCGGCCACCCCTCCTTTCCAGGAGGGGAGTTGCTGGCCTGCAACGGACTCCGTGCGGCCAACCACCGCCCCTACAGAGGGCCACGGAAACCCGGGCTGCGCGCGCTCTCATTTCCAAACTCGTCGAGAGCCGAAACGGAATAGTACATGCCAGGCTTGGAATCCGGATCAGCGAAGTAATTATTCTTGATAACGCCATTCGAGACGAGCGTAAACGGGCCGTCAGCCCCGGTACTCCGGAAAACACGGTAACCGGCGAGATCGGTTTCCGAATTCGCCTCCCACGTCAGATGTATCGTATTGTCCGACTCCACGATTTCAAAACCCGCCGGAACCTGGGGCGGGGTCTTGTCTTCGATCAGAACAGGCATGCTTTCGGCGCCTATACCGGGGATGCTTCTGTCCCCGATACGCCGCAGAGGGGTTATCTGATACGTAACCATTTTCCCCTGTTGGTAGATGGGATCTTCATACCGGGTGTCGGTCACTGATGCAGGTTCGGCCGGTCTGTCCGTACGCGTAACAATGTAGGCGTCGGCCAGGTCGGGATGCTCGTCTGGTTTGCTCCATGTGAGCACGGTGTGCCGCTGATCGACGACAGCGCGAATATTGGAGACTTTGCCTGGCACGTCGACCGGAGTAATCGAAACCGTATTGGAGATCTTCGACGTTTTGCCTTTCTTCGTTTCAGCGATCACCTCGAAGTTCCGGACGGAATTGGAACCCGCCGAAAATGGAATCGGGTAGGACTGAGTTTTCCCCGCACCCAGAGCATCCACTGTAGCCACAGAGACGCCGCCGCTTCGAATCTGAAAACGCCCGAGGTCCGTTGCAGGCGAAAGATCGATATTTCGAGCCGGGTCCGTCCACGTCAGAACGATGTTATATCCGCTCTGGCTGGCGCTCAGATCTTTGACTTCTTCGGGAATTCGAATGAAGGGCGGCTGCGGCACGCCGACCTTGGCACACGCTGCGAGCAGCGGCAGAAGAAAAGCCACAAGAGCAACAAAAAACCCAAAACCTATAAATCCGTTTTGTGTTTTTTGTGCCTTTAGCGGCTTCCCCCTCACAGAATATATCGGCTGAGATCCTGGTCCTTCACAATGTCCGCAAGCATCTTCTGAACGTATGCCGCGTCGATTCGGACGGTTTTCTTCTTGAGGTCCGGCCCCTCGAAGGAGATGTCGTCGAGCAGCTTTTCCATGATGGTGTGCAGGCGCCGCGCCCCGATATTTTCCGTGCTCTCGTTCACCGTAGCGGCAAAACGCGCCACTTCCTGCACGGCATCGTCAAGAAACGTGAGCTTGATGCCATCGGTTTCGAGCAAAGCGACATATTGCTTGATCAAGGCGTTTTGAGGCTCGGTTAGAATCCGGACAAAGTCCTCGACAGTCAGCGAATCCAGTTCGACGCGGATAGGGAACCGGCCCTGAAGTTCGGGGATAAGATCGGCCGGCTTGGCGACGTGAAAGGCTCCGGCGGCGACAAAAAGGATGTGGTCGGTGCGCACGAAGCCGTAGCGCGTATTGACCGTCGTGCCTTCTACGATGGGCAGAATATCGCGCTGGACGCCCTCACGGCTGACATCCGGGCCATGGCCGGACTCGCGGCCCGCAATCTTGTCGATTTCATCGAGAAAAATGATGCCGCTGTTCTCCACGCGCTCGACAGCGAGCCGGGTGACCTGATCCATATCGACGAGCTTCTGTTCCTCTTCCTGAATCAGATAATCGATCGCCTCGGCGACTTTCATCTTGCGCTTCTTGGTGCGCTGGCCGAGAAAGCCGGGAAGGATATCCTTGATGTTGATATCCATCTCCTCGATTCCCTGATTGCTGATGATTTCGAAGGCCGGGAAGTTGCGTTCCTTCACTTCGATCTCGACGGTACGATCGTCGAGCTTGCCTTCACGAAGCTGCGCACGCAATTTCTCTCGTGTCCGGTTCCACTGTTCGGTGGCAGCCCGGGAACTCTCATCGGTGGGAACAGGCGCCGGAGTCGGGGGCAGCAGCAGGTCGAGAATGCGCTCCTCGGCATTCGCATCGGCTTTGTCTGCAACTTCTTCGAGCTTCTCGTTGCGGACCATATCAATCGAGATCTCGAGAAGATCACGAATCATGGATTCCACATCGCGCCCCACATAGCCCACTTCGGTAAACTTCGAAGCCTCGACTTTAAGAAACGGAGAATTCGCCAGTTTGGCGAGCCGCCGCGCAATCTCGGTCTTGCCGACACCCGTGGGCCCGATCATGATGATGTTCTTCGGCATCACCTCCTCCGCCATTTCCGGCGGAAGCTTCTGGCGGCGGATGCGGTTTCGAAGCGCGATCGCAACGGCGCGCTTGGCGCCCGCCTGGCCGATTACATATTTGTCGAGTTCACGAACGATCTCGCGGGGAGTCAGCTCATCGAGATGCGGTGTCTCATCAATCGTTTCCGGTACATAGGACATATCAAGTTTGATTCTAGCACCCGGCGGGACCTACAGTTCTTCAATCGAGATATTTTCATTGGTATAGATGCAGATTTTGCCCGCAATCTGCATCGCTTCCAGCGCAATATCGCGCGCGCTCAAATCCGAGTATTTGTTCAGAGCGCGCGCAGCCGCGAGGGCATAAGGCCCGCCGGAGCCGATGCCGACAATTCCGTCGTCGGGCTCGATCAGGTCTCCGTTGCCTGAGATCAGAAAGGTGGTCTTCTCGTCCGCAACGATCATCACAGCCTCCAGATGGCGCAGCGCGCGGTCCGTCCGCCAATCCTTCGCCAGTTCGACGGCGGCACGGCTGAGGTTTCCGTGATACTGCTCGAGCTTCGCCTCAAACCGGGCAAACAGCGCAAACGAATCCGCCGACGATCCGGCAAAACCGGCCAGTATTTTTTCGTTATAGAGCCGGCGGATCTTTTTGGCGCCGTGCTTGATGACGGTGTCGCCGAGCGTAACCTGACCGTCGCTGGCAATGGCAACTTTGCCTTTTTTCCGGACACAAATGATCGTTGTCGCGTGGATGGATAAGTTCATGATGAGTTTACTTCGATGACGGATTGAGCTGAGTGAACAGATTGTCGGCCAGATGGGAATTGTAAACCACGGTTTCGGCCCGGATTTCCATGGTCTTAACGCCGTCCGTATAACGCGTGACAAAGAGAGGCATACTCACTCCCTGCGACTTGTGCCAGTTTGAATATTGTTCTTCATGAAGTTTTGGATCGTCGCTCCGGCGCACCTGCATTTTTACCGGCAGGTGCGATTCCCTATCGATATAGAACCGGATACGGTTCTTTGCAGGATCGCGCAGCTCGATGATGTCGGTCCGTTTAAAACCCACCATTTCCGTGCCCAGATTCTGGATCGTCGTCTGTTTGTCCTGCACCACAAATCTCAGGACGTAGTCCATGCCCGTCTTGAAGCCTTTTTGAAACTCTTCGACTTCGCCTGGCGTCTGGTCGACCGGATCTTTCTTGCCTTCCACTTTTTTGCCCTGTTTACCGCTATTGATCGTAATGGTCTTGAACTTCGGGCCGCCGAATTCGGTGCGTTCCATATCCGGAAATTTAATGAAGTCCGCAAACAGGTCGGAAGCGCTGAGTTGGCCGTGCGCAAAAGCATAGAACCGGCCGGTGGTGTGGATGTCGTCGACATCCAGATAAGCCTGGCCCCCCAGCGCATCGATCATCTGGTCCAGAGGCTGGATGCCGCGTCCCTGACGCGCGAGCGCGAAGCCTGAAAAAAGCAGCAGCCACAAAAGGCACAGAAGGAAGCTTTCTGTACGGCCTTCTCGTTTTTTCGAAATAAGCATCAGCGTCAATTATAGCGAAGCCGGGCCTGCTCGATAAATTTCGAGAACAGCGCCTTCGAGAGCGGGTCGTTCTGCCATCCACGTTCGGGATGCCACTGCACCCCGACGATAAAACGGCCGGTGGTATCTTCGACGGCCTCGATAACCCCATCGTTAGCGACGGCCACGGTTTTCAAATGACTCCCAGCCCGTTCGATCGCCTGATGATGGTAACTGTTTACTTCGATTTCCGCGCGGCCGGCCAGGCGGCCCACGATGCTGTCTTCGACGACGCGAACAGCATGATGTGCCGGAGGCTTGCCGTCATCATTATCGTGAGTCAGGGCCGGTCCGACAAGCGCTGGAATATCTTGAACCAGCGAGCCGCCGCGATAGACGTTCAAGCTTTGAACCCCGAAGCAGATGCCCAGAACCGGCATGTCTTTCTGTTGTTCGGCGAAATCGAGAATCGCAAAATCCGTCGAGTCACGCTCAGGATGGAGTTGGCCAAGCATCGCATGGGCCGCCGCGCCGTAAAGCTTTGGATCGATGTCCGTCGGACTGCCGGGCAGCAGGACGCCCTGCACGCGCTGCATGTACTCGCGAACGATGCCCGAATCGCTCACCGTTGGAATCATCAACGGCAAACCGCCGGCCCACAAGACCGCATCGAGATAGTGCCGGATCTGGCCGATGTACTCAGATTTTTCGTGGTAGCGAGTAGGAATTCCGATCCAGGGTTTTTCCATGATTGAATGTTGCCATGATTTCCCCGCGAACCCGGTCTGAAAGCTCAGCGACCGTGGTCCCTTGCGAGGGAATGGGCTCACCGACAATGACTTCGACGACTCCGCTGCGTACGTAATAAGTCTTCGGAACCAGGACGGCGCGCGATCCCCGCATTGTCACAGGCACAACCGGAGCTTCCGATTTCGTCGCCAGCATGAAGCCCCCGCCTTTGAACGGCTTGATGCTTCCATCCACACTCGTCCCGCCTTCCGGGAAGATCACCACCGAGGTGCCGTGACGGATCGCATCGGCTGCTTCACGGATGGATTTAACGGCGGCGCGCGGGTTCTCTCTGTCTATCGGCACATGCCCCGAGCGTCGCAAATGCCAGCCGAGAAATGGATAGCGGAATAATTGTTTCTTCGGAGTAAACCGGAATTGAAAAGGAAGCGCTGCCAGGATGATCGGGATATCCATGTGACTCTGATGGTTGCAGCACAGAACGTAGGGCGTACCCTGAATCAGGTTTTCCGCACCCGAAACCCGCAGCTGAACCCGGCAGGTCCAGAGAATCATCCGCGCCCAGATATTGGCGCAGGCATGCTGGATGCGGCCCTGCGCGTCGAAAAGGGAACTCACAAGCGATATCGTTCCCATGATGGCCGTGTACAGGAAAACCAGCGGTGCCGTGATCAGCAGCGACCGCGCGTAACCGACCTTCTCCCGAAAACGCATTGCAAATTAATGTAGCATGCTGCGCGCCTCGCCAATCAGGTACAGCGAACCGCAGATCAGGATCGTCGAGCCTTCGGGAGCGTGGCTTTTCGCGTAAGAAATCGCATCGCCTGGATCCGATCTGGCTTGAGAGCCCGGAACGAGCGCCTGCAGATCCACCGGATCTTTGGAGCGGCTGTTGTGAGGCTGCGTGAAAACGAACTGCCGCGCATGAGGCTTGAGGGCGGCGATCATCTCCTGATACTGCTTATCGGCCATAACTCCGAAAATGATCCACACACCCTCAGGATGGAACTCCCCGAGGAAGCGGGCGAGGGCGCGTGCGCCATCCGCGTTATGCGCGCCGTCCAGGAGGAAACGGCCGATGCGTTCGAGCCGGCCCGGCCAGGTTGCGCTGTTCACGCCGTGGACAATGTCCGCGCGCGCAATGCCCAGGCACTCTGCCGCACAAATGGCAACCGCAACATTCTCCATCTGATGACGGCCCAGCAGCCGCGGACGCAGATCCGGATATCGGCCGAAATCCAGATCCCCCGCCCGGATCAACCGCGCACCGGCCTTCTCGCGAACAGGTGGTAAATCCGCGGACGGCCCGGCGACAACGGGCTCCCGGACTTTAATGATTCCCGCCTTTTCGGCAGCGATCGCTTCGATGGTGTTGCCGAGGAATTCCTGGTGGTCCATTCCGATACTGGTAATGACCGACACCTCTTGCTCGACGATATTCGTCGCGTCCAGACGGCCGCCGAGTCCAACCTCCAGGACGGCAAAATCGACCCGGCCCTGAAAATAGAGAAATGCCATGGCGGTAACGATTTCAAAATATGTCGGTGGATAGAGCAAATTCCTTGCGGTTGCTGAAGCCGCCTTTACCTTCTCAAAAACGTCCTTCAAGTCATCGTCGGATATTTCGCGATCCCCGATACAAATACGCTCATTCAGCCGTACGAGGTGCGGTGACGTGTAAAATCCGGCCGTGGGCATCATCGAAGAGAGCAGCTTCGCGACGGAGCCCTTGCCGTTTGTACCCGCGATCAGAACGGAACGGAAAGACCTTTGCGGGTTGCCCAGAGCCGCGGCGAGGACGCGCATGTTGCCGAGGTCATAGCGAATCGAACGGTATTCGTTCGTTAGGGAATAGAGATAAGCGATGTCGGAGGATGTCACTGGTCTGAGCTCTGAGAGGTCAACATGGTGTGTGAGCGACCCCCTGCCGGCTTTTATTGATGCTTCACCCTATCGGGCTCGCGCTTCGCACGGCACGGCTGTCCCCCTGTATCAGGGGGACAGTAAACTCTCCCCCTGATAATACAGGGGGAGAGCCCGCGCAAGCGCGGGCAGGGGGTCGCTCACACACCATGCTACCGATATCACGACACCTTTTCTGCTTCGACAGGGACCTTGTACTTGCACGCTTCTTCGTTGCAGTAATGGACGACCCCTTCACGCTTTGTCGCCTTTTCGAGCAGGAAGGGCGCGCCGCACTCCGGACAAGGCTCGGGAACCGGCTTGTTCCACACGACGAAGTCGCAAGCGGGATATTTCAAGCAGCCGTAAAAAACCTTGCCGCGTTTCGACCGGCGCTCAATCAATTCGCCGCCGCACCCGGGTTTCGGACACGCGACGCCGACGGTCTTCGGCTTGATGTATTTGCACTTCGGATAGTTGCCGCACGAGATGAATTCGCCGAAACGGCCTTCCCGGAGCATCAGTTTCGCCTGGCCGCACTGCGGGCAGGTTTCATCCAGCGGGACGTCGGGCTTCTTCGCCCCCTTTCCGCCGCTCGCGATCTTCCGCGTGGTCTTGCATTCGGGATAGCCCGTGCACGCGAGGAATTGTCCGAACCGTCCGCGTTTCAGCGCCATTGGTTTGCCGCAGTTTTCACACGGCTCGGGCTCCGACGACTCCGTTGAACCCCCGCCTTCCTTTGGCGGTTCCTCGCTGGCAATCTCTTTCGTGTTTTTACACTCGGGATATCCCGAGCAGGCCATGAAGCGGCCGAACTGGCCCCACTTGATGACCATCGGACTTCCGCACTTCTCGCAGACCTCGTCGGTCGGGATCTCCTGTGTCTTGAGGTTCTCCATGTTCTTGGAAGCCTTTTTCAGATCCTTCTCGAACTTCTTGTAGAACTCGCCGAGGGCCTGAACCCAGGTCATCTTGCCTTCTTCGACTTCGTCGAGTTCCTCTTCCATCTTCGCCGTGTACTGGACGTCAAAGATGTCTTCGAAGTGTTTCACCAGCATGTCGGTGACGACAGTGCCGAGTTCCGTAGGCCTGAACTTGCCTTGATCTTTGGTGACGTATTCCCGGTCTTGAATCGTCGACAGGATCGTCGCATAGGTTGAGGGCCGGCCGATGCCCTTCTCTTCAAGGATTTTCACCAGCGAAGCTTCCGTATAGCGCGGCGGCGGCTCCGTAAAGTGCTGGCGCGGCATCAGGTCGAGGAGGCGAACTTTTTCACCCTGCTTTAACGGCGGCAGCGTGATGTTCTGTTCTTCGTCGCTGTCCAGCGGGTTCACGTTGGCATCTTCGTCGCGTGATTCTTCGTAAACGGCGAGGAATCCGTCGAACTTCATCACGCGGCCCGAAGCGCGGAACGTATAGTCCTTCGCGGAAATGTCGACGGCCGTCTGATCGTACACGGCCGGATTCATCTGCGACGCGACGAATCGCGTCCAGATCAACCGGTACAACTTCATCTCGTCTTCGGAAAGGTACTGTTTCAGATCATCCGGCTTGCGCCCGACGAAGGTCGGACGTATCGCTTCGTGTGCGTCCTGGGCGTCTTTCTTGCTCTTGTAGATGACGGGCTTCTCAGGAAGATATGGGCCGCCGTAAATGTCCGAAACGTAGGAACGCACCATCTGCATCGCGTCGTCGGAGATGCGCGTGGAATCGGTACGCATGTACGTGATCAAGCCGATGCGCCCTTCTTCTCCCTGTTCGATGCCTTCATACAGCCGCTGGGCCAGCATCATGGTCTTTTTCACGGTAAAGCGGAGGCGCCGGGCCGCGTCCTGTTGGAGCTTGCTGGTCGTAAAGGGCGGGACAGGATTGCGTTTCTTCTCCTTCGTAACGACGGATTCGACCAGAAAATCCGAATTCCGGACGATTTCCAGAACGTGATCGGCCTCCGCCTGATTCTTCACGTCAGCGGCCTTGCCCTTGAACTTTGCAAGTCTCGCTTCAAACTGGGGCGGTTCGTGGCCTTCGAGTTTGGCGATGATGGACCAGTATTCTTCGGGCGTGAACGCCTGAATTTCGCGCTCGCGCTCGACAATCAGCCGGAGCGCAACAGTCTGCACGCGGCCGGCGGAAATTCCGCGGCGGACTTTGTCCCACAGGAGCGGGCTGATTTGATAGCCCACGAGCCGGTCGAGGATGCGGCGCGCCTGTTGCGCATCGACGATGTGCTGATTGATGCGGCCTGGATTGTCCACGGCAGCACGGATCGCCTTCGGCGTAATCTCGTTAAACATCACGCGGAAGACTTCGGCCTTGCTGCCGTCGAGAATCTCTTTCAAATGCTGGCAGATCGCTTCACCCTCGCGGTCCGGGTCAGCCGCGAGCAGAATGCGGTCTGCAGATTTCGCCGCCGCGCGCAGGTCCTTGACTACTTTTTCCTTCCCGGGAATGACGTCATAGACGGGTTCGAAGTCATGTTCAAGGTCCACACCCAGCTTGCTCTTGGGCAGATCCTTGACGTGGCCCAGCGAGGCTTTCACCACGTAGTCCTTGCCGAGATATTTATTGATCGTGTTCGCTTTTGCGGGTGACTCCACGATAACCAGTGATTTTTTCGAAGGCATTTTGTTCAGTCGCTTTCGTCTATCTAATAAGTCGTGTGCGCAGAAAAAGCAACATGAGGTTTTTTTACAATCGCCGAATGTATTTCTTTCCAGGCAGTTGCCGGATGTGACCAGCCACCTCCAAGGCAAGCAGCGCACTATAAACATCGGACGTGGATAAAGGCAACTTTGAGAGCAGGCTGTCGATCGAAACAGCCTCCTGGGCCGACAGCGCCTTCCACACTTTTGCCTCGCTGCCTGCGAGCTGCGGCTCAGGCACAGCCTGCATCTGAGCGATCAGCGGCGCGAAAATTCTTTCCCGGATGGCGTGCGGCAACTCCTCGACAATATCCTGCCAGCTCGCGACCAGCTTGGCGCCCTGCCGGATCAGGGCGTGGGGCCCGAAACTCTGCGGCGACATGATGTTGCCCGGCACCGCGAAGATTTCCCGGCCCGCCTCGAGACCAAGCCGGACGGTGATGAGTGAGCCCGAATATTCGGCCGCTTCGACCACCGCGACTCCCAGCGACATCCCGGCAATAATCCGGTTCCGGATCGGAAAATTCTGAGGCGCGGGCGGCGTTCCCAACGGAAACTCCGAAATAAGCGCGCCATTTTTTTCCGCTAAATCGGCGAGTCCGCGATTTTCTTTCGGATAAACGAAGTCGAGACCGCTGCCAAAGACCGCATAGGTGACCCCCGCCCG
The DNA here is from genome assembly GCA_036496425.1 of Terriglobia bacterium. NCBI lineage: Bacteria > Pseudomonadati > Acidobacteriota > Terriglobia > Terriglobia bacterium. The sequence continues at coordinate 9,870 of DASXLG010000174.1, forward strand.
CAATGCCCCTCGATGAGCCGCCGCATCGAGGCCGCGAGCCAGCCCCGACGTGACCGCAAGTCCTTTTGCCGCAAGATCTTCGGCTAGCCGTTCCGCGCAATTCAAGCCGTAGCCGGTCGGCCGCCGCGTACCCACAATCGCAACCTGCGGAAGCTCCGGATCCCATCTCTGACCGCGTATATAAAGGATGATCGGCGGATCGAAAATCTCCCGCAGCAGAGGCGGATAATCCGGATGCAGAATGTCGACGATCCGTACGCCCAGTTCTTCGGCGCGGCGCCATTCCTGCTCCGCCCGTTCTGCGGATTTCGTTGAAAATAAATCCTCGACAACCTCCCGGGGAATCCCCAATGCGTCCACTTCGCTCAAGGTGGCCGCAAAGATGCGCTCAGGTTCTCGAAAGTGTTTGATGAGCGCATTCGCGGAACGAAGGCCCAGGCCGCGGACAAGGAATATTCTTAGCGCTGCTTTTGTGCGATCGACATTATCCACGCCGCTGCTGGAGCAAGAGTTCGACCAAACCGGAATGTTATGACAGAATACGGCTTATTCTGATAAGGAGAAAGAATGTCGCGCAAATTACTATTCGCACTTTTACTGATTTCGACATTACTGGTTTCAACCGCATGGGCGCAGCATCCGGACGATGCGTTCGTCGGACAAAAAGCTCCGGAGCTCAAGGCCGGAGATGCCTGGATCAACTCGGCGCCTCTCAAGCTCGAACAACTTCGCGGCAAAGTTGTTCTGATCGAGTTCTGGGCGTTTGACTGCCCGTACTGCGCGGAGGCCACGCCGCACGTCAAAGAGTGGTACGACAAATACGGGAAAGACGGGCTGGTTGTCATCGGAGTGCACGTTCCCCGCATCGATTACGAGAAGGAGATTCCGAAGATCAAAGAGGCCGTGGCGAAGAAAGGAATCCGATATCCGGTCGTCGTCGACAACAACTATCAGATCTGGAGTGATTATCTCTGTAATTCGTGGCCCAGCCACTTCGTCGTCGACCAGGATGGAGTCATCCAGCTCAGCCATTCGGGCACGGAGCGGTATGATGAGACCGAGCAAATCATTCAAAAGCTGCTTGCGAAGAAGAATGCACAATAGCTGGTTCCGGACCCTGATTTTGTCTCTGTCTGTCTTCGGATTGCTGGTCTCGGTTGCACATGGCCAGGCATTTCCCCGGCCCCGCGCCGACGCTGGCCCGAAGCCGAAAAATGTTCGTGGTCTGGTCACCGATTCGGCGGGCAAGCCGATAACCGGCGCGCGTGTGTTCATCCGGGACGTGAAAACAAAAGTCGTACGCACGCTCGAAACCGACACGGCGGGTGAATACAGAGTTATGGCCCTGACGCCGACCGTCGATTACGAAGTCTATGCGGAATATCAGGGCAAGCAATCGGAGAAAAAATTCGTCAGCTCGTTTCTCAATCGCGAAGACAACGTACTGAACTTTCAGCTTCCTGTCAGCGCCGCGGACAGCGGTAAAGTGTCCACGGAGAACGCACCCATAATCAAAGCCTACGATCTCGTCGAACTGCACGGGTCGTTCGAAATGCCCGTCGGCGTGCCGGCGCCGATTCCAGCCGTCCTGCTCCTGCATGGTTATGGTGAGGATCGATCGGTCTGGAAGGACTTCTCCAGGCAATTGATCGAGCGGGGCTGGGCCGTGATGACGCTCGACCTCCGAGGTCACGGCGAAAGCCGCATGAAAAACGGGATCGCGGTCCAGTTGTCCCCGGAATGGCGTACCAATTCCCGGGAATTTCCGCTGGATCTGGATCCCGCACTGGATTGGCTGAAATCCCGCCCACGCGTCGACGGGCGGAAAATTGTCGTCATCGGATCGGATATCGGCGCGGATCTCGCCCTCATTGCCAGCGGCCGCTTCCCGGAAGTTCGAACCGTGGTCGCCATCAATCCGAAGCTCGACGAAAGCCTCTCGCTCGCCGGCAGCGCTCACGACTTTCAACCGCAATCGAGTCTGATCGTCACTCCGAACCAGGCCGAAGGCGACCGCATCAAAGCGCTCGTCAAACCGCCTTCACGGGTGCTGGTCATTTCACGTTCCGGGGGAACCGCCCAATGGGCAGCGGACAAGCAGGTCGACGACGCGATCTTTCAGTGGCTTAAAGAGACGTACTGAGCGCGGCTTGATCCGGCTCGTCTGCCCACTTCTTCTTGAGCTGGCCGCAGGCGGCAGAGATGTCGTTGCCACGGTTCTTGCGGACGAACGCGGAAATCTGATGGTCGTCGAGAATGTGCTGAAACTGTGCGATTGAGGCGTCGGACGGCCGTTTGTAAGGGACTTCTTCGGCTTCGTTAAACGGAATCAGATTCACCTTCGCACGCATACCCTTAAGCAACTTCACCAGGTGAAGCGCGTCTTCAGGAGAGTCCGTCAGTCCGCGCAGTAGGACGTATTCAAAGGTCACGCGCTGCCGGTGTTTCAGGGGAAAGTGCCGGACCGCATCGAGCAATTGTTCGATGGGATACCGGCGGTTGATCGGCATCAACTGATTCCTCTTTTCATTCGTAGCGCCGGTCAGCGAAATCGCAAGATTCGGGATCATCGGCTCGCTTCCAAGGCGTTCGATGGCGGGCAAAAGCCCGGCCGTCGAAAGCGTGATGCGCGACATCGACATGTTCAGTCCCTGCTCGTCGTGGAGAATGCGAATCGCCTTCATCACGTTGTCATAGTTGTGCAGCGGCTCGCCCATCCCCATCAGCACGATATTGAAGCTGTCGCGCGCCTCCCAGGAGAGATTGTCCCGCTGGGCGACCAGCGCCTGTGTGACCATTTCGCCGGCCGTAAGGTGACGCGTCAAGCCAAGCTGTCCCGTTAGGCAGAAGGTACAGGCAAGGGCGCAACCGATCTGGGAAGAAATGCAGACCGTGTTGCGATGCTCTTCGGGAATGAAAACCGTCTCGGCAAGCTCGCCATCAGCGAGGCGAACCAGATAACGGCGCGTTCCATCGGATGAATCGAAGCGGCGGTGCGTCGCCGGAAGCCGGATATCCCACTCACCCGCCAGCTCCGCGCGCAACGGCTTCGGCAGATCGCTCATCGACTCGAAATCGGTGAACCAGCGCTGATAGACCGATTTATAGAGTTGAGTCGCGCGGAACGAAGGCTGGAACGCTTCGGCCAGCTCGGGCCGTTCGAAATCGAAGAAGAAATTCATGGGACCGAATCAGTCGGAGGCGTCCTGCTGCTTCGGCTCTAATTGCTTGACGAGCGTCTCCACTTTGGCGACCACGCGCGGATCGGCCCAATGCTCGAACCAGGTATGCTTGACGACATTGCCGTTGCCATCGATGAGAAACGTCTCCGGAAACTTGGCCACCTTGTACAGATTGGCAACCTGATGTCCTGGATCCAGATAGGTCGGAAGGGCGAAATTATGCTCTTTGTAGAACTGGTGAATTTCCGGCCAATCGTTATCGACACTGACTTCCAGCATCTCGAACGGACGGCCTTTGAAGCGCTGATAAAGCTCTTGAATTTCAGGCATCTCCTTGACACAACTGTCGCACCAGGTGCCCCACAGATTCAGGAACACAACCTTGCCGCGGAAATCGCTCAGCTTAATGTGCCGGCCACTCTCATCCTTGACCGTAAAATCAGGAGCTTTCTGTCCAATATTGATGACGCCAGGATCGCCCGTGTTGGTCGCCTGTCTATACACGAAGATACCGGCCACGAGACCGACTGCCACGAAGAATACAATGGCTTTTACGCGCTCAAGCATACCGGCTATTGTACCACTTTCGAGCCGGCATTTGCCTCCCAGGAACGGACCTGCCGGTCTAGCACATCGAGTGGCACCGCGCCCTGGCTGAGAACGACGTCGTGAAACAAAATTCATATCCCCCTTTTGTGCCCGCGAAGCGCAAGCGCGATAGCGCGCAGCCTCAATTTGTGGCTAACTTCCCATTCCCCTATCCTGACCGCGCGGTCGCGCATAGTCGAATCGATGACGATAACAGTATCGGTCCTGGGAAGCGGAAGCCGCGGCAACGCGACTTTTGTTAAAACCGATCGTGTGCGGCTCCTCATCGACGCGGGGATGAGCCGCAAGGAAATTGCCCGCCGCCTCGAATCCATCGGCGAAGATCCCGATGGGATCGACGCGGTCTTTATTACGCACGAACACAGCGATCATTCCGGCGGTCTGCGGATGCTGCTGAAAGATCTGCCGCTGCAGGCATTTCTAACGGCCGGAACCATTCGCGCGCTCGCGGCGGACGAATATGAGATGAACGGATCGAAACTGGTGCCCATACCGGCGGGCGTTCCGTTCATGGTCGGCGATATCGAAGTTTTCCCATTCAGTGTTCCCCACGACGCAACAGAGCCCGTCGCCTTCACCATCAATTGCGGCGGCGTCCGAGTAACGCAACTGACGGACATCGGATACATGCCGGATGGCGTCGCCGAACGGCTGCGCGAATCGGCCGTGCTGATTCTCGAATCCAACCACGACCTGGAAATGCTGCGGGTGGGCCCGTATCCCTGGGTGCTGAAACAACGCTTAATGGGCAGGTTTGGACATCTTTCGAACACCGCTGTCGGCCGCTTCATTCGTGAACAATATGACGGCAAAGCACAGCATATGGTGCTGGCGCATCTCAGCTCGAAGAACAATCACCCGGCAATCGCAAAGCATGAAGCAGCACGGGCTCTGCGCGATCGCGGGCTGGCAAATACACAATTGACGGTGACTTCGCAAGACGAACCCACGGTGCCGATTCGTTTATAGTTATTCGTTTATAGTAAGAAAATGATTGAGAGATACACGCGCCCGCGAATGGGCCGCATCTGGGAAGATCAGAACAAATACCAGCGCTGGCTGGACGTGGAACTGGCTGTCACTGAGACCTTAGCGGAGCGAAACGTCATTCCTGAAAAGGATGCGGAAGAGATTCGCAGCCGCGCCAGTTTTTCGGTCGACCGGATCAACGAAATCGAAGCCGAAGTGAAGCACGACGTCATCGCGTTCACCACCTCGGTCTCCGAATTTGTTGGACCTGCCTCCCGCTTCTTTCATTTCGGTCTCACCTCCTCGGACGTACTCGATACGGCGATGGCGCTGCAGGTCCGGGACGCGTCCATCGTCATCACCGAAGACCTGCAGCGATTGCTCGATGTCATCAAAAAACGCGCGCACGAATTCAAAACAACGGTCGTGGTCGGGCGGACGCACGGCATCCATGCGGAGCCGACAACCTTCGGGCTGAAACTTGCGCTGTTCTACGACGAAGTCGCGCGCCAGCAGGCACGATTCAAGGAAGCGGCCGAAACGATGCGCGTCGGCAAATTATCCGGCGCGGTGGGAACGTTTGCGCATCTCTCGCCGGATGTCGAAGAAGCGGTGATGGCGAAATTGAAGCTGAAAGCCGCTCCCGCTTCGTCTCAGGTCATCCAGCGCGACCGCCATGCGCACTACATCACAACGCTCGCGCTGATCGGATCGACGCTCGAAAAGATCGCGGTCGAAATCCGGCATCTGCAACGGACGGAAGTCCGGGAAGCGGAAGAATATTTTTCGGAGAAGCAAAAGGGATCGTCGGCAATGCCGCACAAGCGGAATCCGATCACTTCGGAACAGATTGCCGGGCTGGCGCGCATCCTCCGAAGCAATGCCGTCGCGGCAATGGAGAACGTGGCGCTATGGCATGAGCGGGATATTTCGCATTCGTCGGTCGAACGCATCATTTTCCCGGATTCGACGATCCTGGCGGATTACCTCCTGGAAAAAACTGCAAATCTCATCGAAAAACTCGTCGTGTATCCCGACCGGATGAAGCAGAATCTGGAGTTGACCCACGGCCTCATCTATTCCGGCGAATTGTTGCTGGCCCTCGTCGCCCACAACGTCACACGCGAGGATGCATATCGATGGGTCCAACGTAACGCCATGCGCGTGTGGGACGAAGGCGGCACGTTCAAAGAAAAAGTCCTCACGGACGCCGACATCGAAAAAGCGCTCACGGCGTCCGACGTCGATCACGTTTTCGATTCGAGCCGGATTTTCGAAAATGTCGACCGGATTTTTGCGCGGGTGTTCAATTCAATGGATGTGAGATCATGAAAGCAACCGTTATCGTTACGCTGAAACCGACAGTGCTCGATCCGCAGGGCATGACGATCCATCGCAGTCTCGCCTCTCTGGGCCTCACCGATGTTACCGACGTGCGGCAGGGCAAGATCTTTCATGTTCAGCTCAAGGAAGGCAACCGAGAGCAGGTCGAGCGGCTGGCGAAGGAAGTCCTGACCAATCCGGTGATCGAGGAATATCGAATTACCTGGGAGTGATTACAACCATATGAAGTTTGGCGTCGTCATATTCCCCGGTTCAAACTGCGAGCAGGACTGCCACTACGTCATCCAATCCGTCCTCGGCAAACCCGTCGAATACATCTGGCACCAGGACACCTCCGTCAAAGGGTTCGACGCGGTCATTCTGCCCGGCGGATTCGCTTACGGCGACTACCTGCGCACCGGCGCGCTCGCCCGGTTTTCTCCGGTGATGAATGCCGTCGCGGACTTCGCCAAAAAAGGCGGGCTGGTTTTCGGCATCTGCAACGGCTTCCAGATTCTCACCGAAGCAGGACTGCTGCCCGGGGCATTACTGCGGAATGTTGGCTTGAAGTACGTCTGCAAATTCGAATATCTGAAAACGGAAACGGCGGACACTCCGTTCACGAATCTACTGTCCAAAGGCCAGCTGCTTCGGATTCCCATCGGGCACGGCGAAGGGAATTTCTTCGCCGACGCGGAAATTCTGAGAAGGATCGAAGGCAACGGCCAGGTCGCATTCCGTTATGCGGACGGTGCAGGAGAGATCACGCGCGAAGCCAATCCCAACGGATCGCTGAACAACATCGCGGGCATCGTGAACGAACAGCGCAACGTCCTCGGCATGATGCCGCATCCAGACCGCTCCAGCGAGGCCATCCTCGGAAGCGCGGACGGCAAGCTGATATTCGAATCGATGGTCACGGCTCTCGTAACGAAATGAAGAAATGATCACAGACGAAATCCTCACCCAGCACGGCATCACCGAAGGCGAATACAAAAAGATCGTCGAGATCCTGAAGCGCGAACCTAACCTCACGGAGCTCGGCATCTTCAGCGTGATGTGGAGCGAGCATTGCAGCTACAAGAGCTCGCGTGTGCACTTGCGCCGCCTGCCGACGAAGGGTCCCGCCGTCCTCCAGGGTCCCGGCGAGAACGCCGGCATTATCGATATCGGCGACGGCCTCGCTGTCGCGTACAAGATCGAATCCCACAATCACCCGTCCTTTATCGAACCGTTTCAAGGAGCGGCCACCGGCATCGGCGGCATTCTCCGCGACATCTTCACCATGGGCGCGCGCCCCATCGCCGCGATGAACAGCCTGCGATTCGGTCCGCTGCACAAGGCGCAGAACAAACGCATCCTCGAAGGCGTGGTGGGCGGTATTGCATTCTACGGAAACTGCTTCGGAGTTCCGACCGTCGGGGGCGAGGTTTACTTCGCCGACAATTACTCCCAGAACCCGCTGGTCAATGCCTTCGCGCTTGGAATCTTCGAGAAAGACAAAATTTTCTACGGCCGCGCCACCGGTGTCGGCAATCCCGTGATCTACGTCGGCGCCAAAACGGGGCGCGACGGCATCCACGGCGCAACGATGGCTTCGGCCGGCTTCGGCGAAGACGCCGGAGCCAAGCGGCCCAACGTCCAGATCGGCGATCCGTTCATGGAAAAGCTTCTCCTCGAAGCCTGCCTCGAAGCCATGCAGAAAGGCCTGATCGTCGGCATTCAGGACATGGGCGCCGCCGGCCTGACCTGTTCAAGCTGCGAGATGGGAGCGCGGGCCGGCACGGGCGTCGATCTCGATCTCGACGCTGTTCCCCAGCGCGAGACCAACATGACCGCATACGAGATCATGCTCAGCGAATCGCAGGAACGCATGCTGCTCGTCGCCGATCGAAGCAAGGAACGGGAGGTGTTCGAGGTCTTCCATAAGTGGGGCCTCGACGCCGTCACCGTCGGCCGCGTCACGAACAACGGCATCCTCCGGGTCCACCAGCAAAGCAAAGTTGTCGCTGAAATTCCGAATGCACCGCTCGCCGACGACGCTCCGGTCTACCAGCGCCCCTTGATGCCGCCGAAATCCACGCTTTCATCCAGGCTCGACGACTACACGTTCCTCGACGGCTGCGAGCCCGCATTCATCGAAACATTCCTTTCCGAAACCGGCGACTGGAACAAGCTGCTGATACTCGCCGCCTCCTCGCCCAATCTCTCAAGCAGACAATGGATCTGGCAGCAATACGACCACATGGTCCAGTCCAACACGATGGTGGGACCTGGTTCGGACGCTGCCGTTGTTAGAGTCAAAGGCACGAAGAAAGCACTGGCAATGACGCTCGATGGCCCCGGCTATCGGGTGGCGAGAAATCCGCGCGAAGGCGCCAGGCTCGCGGTTGCCGAAGCGTGCCGCAACATCGTTTGCTCGGGAGGGCGGCCGCTGGCGGCAACCAATTGCCTCAATTTTGGAAACCCGGAGCATCCGGAAGTGATGTGGCAATTCAGTGAAGTGATCGACGGAATGACGGAAGCGTGCAGTTTCTTCAACACGCCGATCACCGGCGGCAACGTCAGCTTTTATAACGAGACATTCGGCGGAGATATCTATCCGACACCCGTCCTCGGCATGGTCGGCCTTATCGAAGACCTTGCTTTAGTGACGCGATCCTCGTTCCAGAGCGAAGGCGACTCGATCGTTCTCGTCGAGCCTTTCCAGCGCCTCACCGGCAAAGTCGACCTGGAAGAAGAGCGCGCGGTTCAGACTTTTATCGCGTCGGCAATTCGCGACGGGCTCGTGAAATCTGCGCACGATATCACCGAAGGCGGCCTGTCGATTGCGATCGCCGAATGTTGCTATTCGAATCCGCAGCGCGGCGCCGTCGGCGCTGAAATCCAGGTTCCGTCCCACCTCGAGGTGCGGAAAGATCTGTTCGGCGAGTCCTCGTCGCGCGTCATTCTGAGCACATCCCGGCCGGATGAGCTGAGCCGGCGCGCCGGAGAGGCAGGACTGAATTTCCATGACCTGGGAAAGGTTGGCGGTAAGCGGTTGATCCTGAAGTATGAAGGGGTAAATGCCATCGACATCGGCATCGCGGAACTGGAATCGGCGTGGCGACAGGCTCTGCCGAAGCTGGTATCATAGATAGTTTCCTGTAGAGAGAATGGAGTAATCAATGTGCGGAATCTTTGGGATCGCGAATCATGCCGACGCCTCGCAGATGACGTACCTGGGACTCTACGCGCTGCAACATCGCGGACAGGAAAGCACCGGCATCTCATGTTCCGACGGTGAACAGGTTCATACGCATAAGGCGATGGGCTATGTCGCCGATGTCTTCTCGGAAGATGCGCTGGCGAAGCTCAAAGGTGTCAACGCCATCGGCCACACTCGATACTCCACGGCAGGTGACAGCAACGAAGGCAACGCCCAGCCGATCGTCGTCAGCTGCAGATACGGCACGGTCGGCCTCGTTCACAACGGAAATCTGATCAATGCGCTTTCGCTCCGCGAAAAACTCGAACAGGACGGCGCAATTTTCCAATCGACCAGTGACAGCGAAGTCATCCTGCACCTGCTCACCAAATCCGAAGCCGGCGATCTGTTCGGCGCCCTTGGCGAAACACTCAAACAGGTCCAGGGGGCCTTCTCCCTGCTGCTGCTGACGGAAGACTCGCTGATCGGCGTCCGCGATCCTAATGGATTCCGGCCACTGAATATCGGAAAGCTGAACGGCTCATATGTGCTCGCATCCGAAACCTGCGCTTTCGATCTGATCGGCGCGAGCTATGTCCGGGAGGTCGAACCCGGAGAGATCGTTTTGATTCGAGGCGGCGAGTTGAAGTCCGTGCGGGCGTTACACGCGCCGCGCCTCGCGAAATGTATTTTCGAGCATGTGTACTTTTCGCGCCCGGACAGCATGGTCTTTGGACGCTCGGTTCAGGCCAGCCGCGATCAGATGGGACGCATCCTGGCACAGGAAAGCGGAATCGATGCAGATTTCGTGGTGCCGATTCCGGACTCGGGCGTTTCCGCCGCGATCGGGTTCTCGCAGGAGTCCGGCATTCCCTTCGCGTTCGGCCTGATTCGAAATCACTATGTCGGTAGAACCTTCATCGAACCGAAAACGAAGATCCGCAACTTCGGTGTGAAAGTGAAGCTCAACCCGGTTCGGGAGCTTCTGGCCGGCAAGCGCGTCATCCTCATCGACGATTCGATCGTGCGCGGCACAACCAGCCGGAAGATCGTGAAGATGGTTCGCGCGGCCGGGGCGAAAGAAGTTCATATGCGAATCAGCTGCCCGCCGACGCTGTCACCGTGCTTTTACGGCATCGACACGCCGACCAAGAAAGAATTGATCGCGTCGAGCCATACCGTCGAGGAGATCGGAAAATATATTGAGGCGGATTCCCTGGCATACCTGAGCCTGCAGGGCCTGATCCGCGCTGTAAATGGCAAGGGAAACGAGTTCTGTACGGCGTGCTACACCGGCCAGTATCCGATCGATTTTGCGGACATGACTCTGGAGGCCAAAGCTGAAGATCGCCAGCTCGATCTCTGGGAAGTGAGCATGAAAGAGTAATGGGCATCACCTACAAAGACGCCGGCGTCGATATCGACAAATCGAACTCCGCAAAAAAACGGATACGCGAGCTCGCACGGCAGACCTTCACGCCGGGAGTGCTTTCCGACATCGGCTCCTTTGGCGGCATGTTCGCCTGCAACTTTACCGGGATGGCTGAACCGGTTCTGGTTTCGAGCACGGACGGCGTGGGCACAAAACTCAAAATTGCCGTCGCCATGAACCGTCACAATACGGTGGGCGCCGATCTCGTCAATCATTGTATCGACGACATCCTGGTTCAGGGCGCGAGGCCGCTATTTTTCATGGATTACGTCGCCACCGGCCGCCTGAATCCCGATGTCATGGTTTCGGTTGTCGAGGGGGTCGCGCGGGCCTGCAAAGAGGCCGGCTGCGCGTTGATCGGCGGAGAGACCGCAGAGATGCCGGGCTTCTATGCAGACGGAGAGTATGACGTGGCGGGATTCATCGTCGGCATCGTCGACCGAAAGCGCATTCTTGACGGCAAATCCATCCGCCATGACGATCTGTTGATCGGCTTACCGTCGGTCGGCCTGCACACCAATGGATATTCGCTCGCTCGAAAACTGTTCTTCGAAGTTGCCGGACTGACTGCGGATTCGAAGGTTAACGGCCTCGAAGGCACGGTCGGCGAGGAGTTGCTCAAGCCCCACATCAATTACGAGCCGGCCCTGCGCGAGGCCCTCGCGAACAATCTGGTCGAAGGACTGGCGCATATCACCGGCGGCGGGATCACGGAGAATCTGAATCGCATCCTTCCTGAAAATTGCCAGGCGGAAGTGCAGCTCGGCTCGTGGCCGGTGATTCCGTTATGCCGCGTCATGGCGGAGATCGGCAAGATCGAGCGGGACGAAATGTTGCGCGCGACGAATATGGGAATCGGTATGGTCATCGTCGTACGGCCGTCGAACCTGGATGCGCTCACCGCAACTTTGAAGACGCCCTATTACCAGATCGGACGAATCATCCCGGGCGAACCTCGCGTCAGTTACCGCACATGATTCTGAAGAACGGGGAAGGAACAGAAGAGGCACAAAACTCTTTTGCCTCTTCTGCTTCATGTGTTCCTTCCCTTTCATGAAAATCCAACCTGCCAACCGCAGGCTCGGCATTCTGCTCTCCGGCCGGGGTTCGAATTTCGAAGCGATCGCTGACTGCATCTTGTCCGGAAAGCTCAACGCGGAGATCGCTGTAGTCATCAGCAACGTTGAAGCTGCGCCAGGTTTCGGCCGCGCGAAGCAGCGAGGACTTCACACCGCATTCATCCCTTCTCAACAACGCCCTCGAGAGGACTTCGACCGGGACGCCGTCCAAATCCTGAAACAGAACAACGTTTCGCTCGTTGTCCTCGCCGGCTTTATGCGCATTCTGAGCCCGGTCTTCCTGGAAGCCTATCCCTACGGTATCCTGAACATTCATCCGGCGCTGCTGCCGGCGTTTCCGGGGACCGCCGTTCAACAGAAGGCGCTCGACTACGGCGTCAAATTCAGCGGTTGCACGGTGCATTTCGTCGACGACGCGCTGGACGGCGGCCCGATCGTGCTTCAGGCCGTTGTCCCGGTATTGGAAACGGATACGGCCGGCGCCCTTGCGGGCCGCATTCTGGAACAGGAACAGCGGATTTATTCGGAGGCGATCGAGCTGGTTCTGTCCGGCCGCTGTTCCATCGAAGGCCGCCGCGTGGTGCAGAAATAGTGCGAACAAGATGAGCGATTTCAGAACAATTCCCATCGAGCAGCAGCTCGAACGTATCCGGCGCGGGTCGGTCGACATCATCCGCGAGGAAGAGCTGGTGGAAAAACTCAAACGGGCGCAGAAAACCGGCAAGCCGCTCCGCGTCAAGGCCGGATTCGATCCTACCGCGCCGGACATCCACCTCGGCCACACGGTCCTGATCCGGAAGATGAAACACTTTCAGGAACTCGGCCACGCGGTGATTTTCATGATCGGCGATTTCACGGGGTTGATCGGCGACCCATCCGGACGGTCCGCCACCAGGAAGCAGTTGACCGCGGAAGAAGTCAAACAGAACGCGGAGACTTACAAGCAGCAGATCTTCAAGATTCTGGATCCGCAGAAGACCATCGTCGACTTTAACAGCCGCTGGTGCATGGCCCTTGGAGCCGATGGCTTTATCCGTCTTGCCGGCAAGTACACCGTTGCGCGCATCCTCGAACGCGAGGACTTCTCAAAACGCTATACAAGCCAGCAGCCGATCGCGATGCACGAATTGCTGTACCCCATTGTTCAGGGCTACGACTCGGTGGCGCTTGAAGCCGACGTGGAGCTCGGCGGGACGGATCAAAGGTTCAACCTTCTGGTAGGCCGGGACCTGCAGCGGGAATATGGACAGGAGTCCCAGATCGTTTTGACAATGCCGTTGCTTGAAGGGTTAGACGGCGTTCAAAAAATGAGCAAATCGCTCGGCAATTATATCGGGATCAGCGAGCCGCCGAACGAGCAATTCGGAAAAGTCATGTCGATCTCGGATGACCTGATGTTCCGGTACTACGAACTGCTCACCGATATCCCGCTGGCGGAAATCCGGCAGATGAAGCAGGAGATCGCTGCGGGCCGGCGCCATCCGATGGACACGAAGGCCGATCTGGCGGTCCGGATTATTTCCGGCTACCACGGAGCGGACGCCGCGGAGACCGCGCGCGAGGAGTTCAATCGGGTATTCCGCAAAAAGGAAATTCCGGAAGATATCGAAACGAAGGAAATCTCGCTGGCCTCTGGCCCCATCCGCCTGACGAAGCTGCTGGCCAATCTCCATCTCGCGGCTTCCAATGCGGAAGCCCAGCGGCTGATCGAATCGGGCGCCGTTCACGTCAATGAACAGCGGGTTACAGATCCCAAATTCGAGATATCCCAACCCGATAAATACCTTATAAAGGTCGGTAAACGCCGATTCCTCCGTCTGATAGCGCTAAGTGATTGATTTTTCGCAGAATTGAGCTATCATATCGCGGACTCAAGACGCTGATACGGAGCTCATGTTGTTGTTCTTTCTCAGGTGGTACCGTAACACAAAATTTATATTTCGCGTGGCGGCGCTGTCGGCATTCTTGCTCGGATCAGCGTCAGGCTTTGCTTCGCCAACCTACATAGCTCCGGGCGGCGTTTCATATAAGACAACGCTGGGGATCGATCTCGACGGCGATCACATTCCGGAAACCGCTACGATTCGCCAGCAGGGTTCGTTCTACCAGGTCAGCATTCATTTCTCTACCGGACGTCCAAAGCTCAAGCTCCGGACATTCGTCGGTGACGATGTCGCGGGTTTGACGATTGAAATCACGGATATCAACAGCGATTCCGAAGCCGATCTTGTCATATCGAGTGCGACTTCGACCCGGCCGATCGCGGTCTGGCTGAATCGCGGCAGTGCCAATTTTCAGCGCGTCAATGTTCGGGCTTACGGATTTTATGGCCGGTTCACCGGTCCCCGATGGCGGGAAAAGCCCGGCAATCATCGGGCTCCAGCAGGCAGCCTTTCGAACGACCGGCTACTCCAGGCCGAACTTGGCGATTCCTTTAGTTTCAGCCCAGACTTGCAGGATCTCGTTTCGTCCCAGACTCATCCGTCAGCGTATCAGTTCTGGCTGGTGGAGGTCGCTCCCCGGGGCCCGCCTTCTGCTCCGCACGTCTAGTCTGCCGGCTGTTTCACTTCTTGCTAACACTTATCTGGAGGCTGCATGCGCGTGGTTATCGCGGACCTTAAAGGCCGTGGAGGATTTGTAAACAAGGATACGGTGGTTGGTGGGTACGGCTCGAGATTTCGAGGTTTTTCCTGGACAACGAATTGGATCGAACGCGCTCGAAAGCTCTTCCAGAACGTACCCAGCATTCATTGCGGCTATCTCGCCGCAATTTTTGAGAAAGCGGGCCACGAAGTCCGCATTACTAACGAAGAATTCGTTGACGGCGATATCGCGCTGATCCTCAGCTCGCTCGTCGATTATAAGCACGAGATCGAATGGGCGCGCGAAGCCAAGAAGCGCTTCGGCCTGCGGGTCGGCTTCTTCGGCGCGGTTGCGACCCACATGCCTGAGCTGATTCAGGATGATGCGGACTTCGTCATCAAAGGAGAGCCGGAAGCCGCGGCCATGCGTATCGCTGCCGGCGAAGTACCTGAAGGACTCATGGCCAGTCCCGCCATCGACGACCTGGACACTCTGCCTTTCCCGGCGTGGCAGCTCTTTAATCCGGGCCGGCACGCGGTCGGCAGATCGATTCGCGCATCGCGGCATTCGTTCCCGATCCTGTCGAGCCGGAGTTGTCCGGAACACTGCACATATTGCCCGCACCGGATCACGGCCCCCTATCGCGCGCGAACGGCCGAAAACGTCGTGGAAGAGATCGAACATATCTGCAAAAAATACGGCCAGGCATACCTCATCTTCCGTGACCCGCTATTTACAGAGGAGCGCGAGCGCGCCGTGGGAATTGCCGAGGGTATCCTCCGGAAGAAGCTGGATGTCAAATTCGAGTGCGAGACGCGACTCGACGACCTCGATAAGCCGCTGCTCGACCTGCTGCACCGCGCCGGGCTGAACACAATCACGTTCGGCGTCGAGTCGATGGACCCGGCAACGCTGAAACGAGTGGGACGCCGGCCGATTCCGCCGGAGCACCAGAAGGACATCATTGGTTATTGCCGCGACAAACGCATCACGACTGAAGGTTTCTATGTCATCGGCTTTCTCACCGACACGATGGAAAGCATCCGGGCCACCATCGACTATTCGATCGATCTTGGAAGCACGGCGGCGCTCTTCAAAGTGCTGACCCCGTTTCCAGGCACTCCGTTATTCAAGCAAATGAAGCCGCTGGTCAGCGAGACCGATTGGGAAAAATTCGACGGTTACACGCCGACATTCAAACATCCCAATATGACCAATGACGAACTACGCCATCTGCTGGGTCTGGCTTATGTGCGGTTCTACGTTCGCCCGTCGTTCGGGTTGAATTACCTCGGCATCAAAACACCGAGCGAGGCGTTCGAACGGCTGGAGGCGTACGCCAAGAAGCGGCAACTCGAAGAACATTTCGCATTTTTTGAGGCCAGAGCCGGCGATCAGTAATCCACATGGCTTGGGCGACACCGCCGGAACTTATTGCACCATTGCATCTGATGCAATGGTGCAATAAGAAGTTTCCGGTCCTCCCGAATCAGGCCGGAACTTTCTTCCGCAGATCCAACGCAGGCAGCGTGAAATAGAACGTCGTCCCCCGCCCAACCGTGCTATCCACCCACATCCTTCCTCCGTGCGCCTCAACCAGCGTCCTTGCGATGAACAATCCCAGGCCCATCCCGCTGCGGGTCTTCTGCATCTGCCAGTACGGCTCGAAAATCCTGCCCAGCGCCTCGCCCGGAATCCCGGGCCCGGTGTCCGCGACCGAAACCTGGATGTCGCCCTGAAGCCGCGCCGCCGTAACCGTTATCTTTCCGCCCTTGGGAGTAAACTTGAGCGCATTCCCGAGCAGGTTATCGAGCACCTGCGTGATTCTACCCATGTCCCCCGCGATCCTCGGCAAACCCGGCACGACGGTCGTAAAAAACTCAATCTCTTTCTCCCGGGCAAGCAATCGAACTCTTTCCAGCGCGGGTTCGACGGCATCCTCAACCGTGCACTCCTGAAGATCCACATCCAGATGTCCCGCCTGAATTCTCGCCACATCCGTTAGATCGCCGATCAGCTGATTCATGTGCCGCGCGGTGCGTTGCAGCATGTGGAGGTTGTTTTTGATCGGATCGATCTCTCCTGGGCGAGTTTCGAGCATCTGGATCAGAACGTGCGATCTCAACAATATCGTGTTGATCGGATTCTTCAGGTCATGGGACACGATCGCCATCATGTCGTCCCGGGCCTGCACCGCATGCTGGAACGTCGTGTTCGATGCGATCAGCCGTTCGCGATGCCGGATGATCAGAAAAAGGGCAAAACTGACGGCTGCCGTCAAAAAGAGCAGAGCGATGACGAGTTCACGCACTCGGTGATATGGCGTGAACGCTTCCGCGACCTCCATCTCCGTCGCGAGACCCATTCCGAGTTGGTTGTCCCAGAGCCACGCTCCGATAACCGGTACACCGCGGTAGTCGCGATACCCCTGGAGGTCCATTCCGGAGCGGCCCTCGATAGCGCTCTGCGCCGCACGCGTCAGCGGCTGCTGATCCCTCGGAACTCTGGGCTTATACCCCTCAATGGTATTGCCGCCGGGATCTCGAATTTCGAGATTCAGTATGCTGTCGGCATCGCGCGGGATGAGTCCGGCTTTGCGCAATTGGTCTTCAAAGCGGCTCTCCGTGACGAGCCTCCCGCTGCGATCGAACGCATACGTTTCGCCGGTGCTCTCCAGACGTCCGAGGCGGGCGGCCCGCGTGAAATCTCTTCGAGGATCGAGACGCAACGCCAATGCCGCGATCACGTTTCCCTTCTCATCATGGATCGGAGCGCCCGCCGTCATGACCGGATACTGCCGTCGGGTGTTTTCATCGAGTAACAGCGAGGACCGGAAAGGCAGCCCCAGGGTAGTCTTACCGGCCATGGCCCGGACCAGCACGTCGTGGTTGTGGGCGCCGCTGTCCTTGATCCCGACGGTTTCATCGAGTTCCGCCGCGATCTGCACGTCGTCCGGCGCGATCACGGCGAAGCTTGGAAACTGGGTTAAGTCCAGCGCCGGCGCAACCGCCTGCCGGATCTCTTTCAGTGCAGGGCTGCTCGTCAGGGCCTTTGAATTCCGTGGAACTTGAAGCTGACGTTCGACGCCTTCACGGAGTTTGCTGCTGTTCGCGAGTACCGCAACGTCGACCTCCGTCTGCTCGGCCCAGTTATCCAACGCCTTGTCTGTCGTGGACAGGACCGCCTGAAGCGAACTGGCAAGCCGGTCGTTCACATGCAACTGAATGCGGTCCAGAATCCAGAAAACCGCAACCGCCAGGAGCACGATCAGCGCAATTGGAACGACGATCACCCGATGAAATTGGTGTTTTCCCTTCGGCATACCGAGGACTGCAGAAATGAACTTCCTTTTTCAAAATACTCCATTGCGGGAAAAGGAAGCAAAGGGTGTGCCCCATAATAAAGAAGGGATAAGAATAGCCACAAAAGGCAACGCGTACAGATACTCAAGGGATCTCAGGTAGTGGAGCGATCAGCTCGATCCACGAGAGTTGGTTTCACGCTTACTTGCGCGTCAGGGCGAGGATCTCGTCCGTACTCATTTTAACGTTCCCGGTTCCTCTTAGCTTCGCAACGATATCGGCGCCTCTGCCTCGGGCACTCTTCGCCGGAACCTTGATCAGCCGCACCGTATTTCCACGGACCTCGAAATCGACTTCCGTATTGGGGAAGATGCCGAGCTTCTCGCGAACCTCGATCGGGATCGTCACCTGACCTTTCGATGTGACGCGCATGGTATTACTCCTACAAGTAATACTAAGCATTCTTCGCCATTGCTGCCAGCTCAACACTTAGGCCGAACAGCCGGGACTGCTGTACCGGCAGCGCGAGGCATTCACAATCCGGTATCCTATCAAAATGGTATCAAGCCCAATGTACGTGCAAATCGGCCCGCCAAAAGAACCTTCCGACGTCGTGGACCTGCTCCTGGAATGTCACGACCGCATCCGGACGTTCATCGGTCTCGCGGCGCGGCTCGCAAAAACCGAACAGGCCTCTCCGGATGAAATTCGCGATGCAGCGTCCCGCGTGGCGCGTTATTTTTCCGATGCGCTCCCATTGCATGTGGCGGATGAAGAACAAAGCATTTTGCCCCGGCTTGCCGGCCGCAGCCCGGAGCTGGACAGCGCGCTCGAAACGATGAACCGGGAACATAGGGAACACGAGCGTCCCTTGCACGTGCTCCTGGAAACCTGCAATGTGCTGAGGAATTCGCCGAAGATGCTCGATCATGTGCGCGAAACACTCACGGGCGCGGTGTCCGAACTCGAACGAGGTTATGCCGCGCATCTACAGGAAGAAGAGCGGATCATTCTTCCCGCCATCCGGACTCTTCTGTCGCCGGCAGAGAAAGCCGAAGTCGAATTGGAACTGAGGGCGCGCCGCCGATGATGTCCAGGGCGGTAACGCGGGTCCGCGAGCGCGGAGCGCTTCTGGTTTTTCCTATCAACAATCGGGAGGATCCAAAGTCGCTGTGGTCGGAGTTCTTTCCGAAGACCGAGATGGTCTGGGACTGGAATGAAGACGGCGACGCGCGGGTGGCCGGCATGTGGCAATTGATGAAACGTCTTTCGGGCAGCGGGGATGTCGTTTACTCCAAGTGGTACCAAGGCCGCGACATTCTTTTCGCAGGAGCTGTTTACCGCCATGCTGGCCTTGCGGCGCCGGAGTTCCGATCCACGCCGTGGGATCTCACGCGCCGCAAAAACCTTGATCGAGATTCTCGAGAATAATTCGCCGCTCTCGACCAAGGAATTGAAACGCGCGGCGGACCTGCAAGGGCGAGCGAACGAAGCCGAGTATGGACGGGCAATGAAAGATTTGTTTTCGAGATTGCTGATTGTGGGCTTCGGGGAAGTGGAGGACGGAGCCTTCCCCTCCCTGGCCGTCGGCGCGACCGAGTTGCTATTCTCCGATATATGGACGCAGGCCAAAGAAATGCGGCAGAGCGAAGCCGAAACACTTGTCAATCGCTTCATGCCCCCGGGATCGAAGTTCCGCCGTTTCTTCGACAAATGATCGCAGGCGCGTTCATCTTTACTTCAGAGTCACACTGAGCGACACTCAGATTCTGATCGCGAAGGGAGAACGCCATGTTCCACCTCAGAGCATTTTCTTCGAGGATTCTTCTCGTCCTGATTGCCATTCCTGCACTCCCTCTGCTGGCGCAGGTTTCGAGCGTCACCATTCCAACCGCTCCGACGCCGGCCGACCCCTATGAACTCGTCACCGGCGCGATTTCCGCTCTGACGGAACCGGCCGACCGCGTCGCGGCGATGAATCTCATCCGAACCGCAGCAAAAAACGGTATCAGCCACAATGCGGAAATGAATCCGTTCGATTACCAGGTCAAGTTCAATGCAACTGGAAATGTGGCGGATACCGGATCGGGTGAGCTTACGGAAACCTGGCTGTCCGGGCAGAATTGGCGCGTCACGATCAGCCTCGGAAATTATTCGATGATCCGCTACGGCTATTCCGGAAAGGTCGGGGATCAGATTCCCGTCTCGAGACTTCCCATGCGTGCACAGATGCTGCGCAACGAAGTACTGTGGGCGATCGGCAATGTGAACGGAGGAGTGCCGGCGGGCGTTCGCGTATCGAATGCGGCATTGAACGGCGAGCCGGTGACGTGCGTCCTGCTTTCCGGCGTCAACGGAGCGATGGCCCAAACGCAATCCCGGCTCTGGCTTGAAAACGAATACTGCGTTTCAACTTCGACGGGATTGCTGCAGGTTCATTCTCCGGTCCCCGGCACATATACGGTATTCGGCTATTCGCGAAAGCTGCAATTCCACGGCAAGTTCATGCCCGACCACTTTACAACCTACGTTGCCGGGGTACAGGTCATCACGGCGGATATGGTGGTCAAGGATCCCGCTTTAAGTTCCGCACAGCTACGGCCGCCGGAGGCCATCCCTGTCGGACGTGGCGGAGTCGTCCTTTCCGAACCCGCGCGCATGCAGCTGAACCTGCCAGGATCGTCGAACGTGATGGGTACGGTTGTGATCCGAACGGCGTTCAATAACCAGGGACAAGCGACGGATGCGGAAGTTTCTTCTGCATCGGATCGAAGCCTGATCGATGCCGCAATGTCTAAAGCAAAGCACTTCGAGTTTCATGGTTCAAACGAAGCGTATCTGACCGTCCGATTCAGTCCCCAAGCGGAATAGGGCGCGATGGCGCCCCATTATTTTCCTACTCGACCACCGATTGCAGTACCGCGTTTTCGAAATCCCGGATCATTTCCTGATTGGACGTCTGAACCAGCAGGAGGCCCACGAGTTTTTCCTTTGGATCAACCCAGAAGTGGGTGCCAAAGGCACCTTGCCAGCCGAAGGAACCGTTCGAAAGATACGTGCCCCGCGCGACGGCGTCAGTAATCACGCGAACGCTTAATCCCCAGGCTTCGCCTCGAGCGCGGCCGGGCAGCGTGTCGGGCGCAAAAGGAGAGCCCATCAATTCAACCGAACGGGGACTCAGAAGCCGCTTGCCGTTGAGTTGGCCGCCGTTCACCAGCATCTGGGCGAATTTGACATAGTCGTCGGCCGTACTCGAGAGGCCGCCGCTACCGGAAAAGTAAGTGGTCGGCGGAGCGGGCTGATTCGCAGACTTCTCGAGGCCTTTCGCCGTCTTCTGATACATCGTAACGACGCGGGATTTCTGCGGCTCGCTGATATTAAAGAAGGTGTCCTTCATTCCCAGCGGATCGAAGATCCGCTGCTTCAGGAACTGATCCAGGCTCTGTCCGGAAACGATTTCGACGATTCTTCCCAACGTGTCGAAGCCGGCGCCCGGACTATAGCTCCAGCGGCTGCCAGGTTGAAATTCGAGCGGGACCTGGCCCAGGCGCGGGATATAGTCGGCGAGTGTCTCTCCAGGCTTTCTCTGGATCTTCCCGGCTTCAGCCGTGCTGATGCTGCCGCTCACCAGGCCGGACGTATGGGTTAACAGGTCTTTGATCGTGATCTCACGCTCCGCAGGCACCGCATAAAAACGCGGCGCGGCGCCTCGCGCTCCCGCCTGCCCTGGAGCCGGCTGCGCGACTGCAACTTTCAATTCTTTGAACTCCGGAATGAATCTCGAGACGGGGTCCGTGAGCCGCACCTTTCCTTCTTCCATCATCATTAATATCGCTGTACCGACGATCGGCTTTGTCATGGATGCGATCCGGAAAATGGCATCCTTCGTCATCGGCTTATTCGTTTCGATGTCCATCACGCCCTGGGCATCCAGGTACGCAATTTGTCCATTCCGCGCAACGAGCGTTACGGCGCCGGAGATGTCCCGCGCCGCGATTCTGCGCTCCATGAGGTCGTGTACACGCTTCAAACGTTCCGAGGAGAGGCCAACCTGCTCCGGTTTGGCAGTCTGTGCCAGTACGCTGGTGTACGCGCAGATGACAAACACGATCGACAAGACGATGCGTTTCATAAGGTCTCCTGTTGTTGGGGATCAACGGTCAGGAACATATACAAAACGCGGGATCAATGCGAGAAATTCGTGAGCAACACACTCGAATTCAACATGGTGTGTGAGCGACCCCCTGCCGCCGCTTCGCGGCGGCTGTCCCCCTTTCCAAGGGGGACAGTACCCCTCCGCCAACTCTCCCCCTGATACAGGGGGGAGAGCCGCGAAGCGGCAGGGGGCCGCTCACACACCATGTCGAAATCGAGTCCGGTGCAAACGAGCAATATATTGCAATTGCGCCTCATAACGCCCGGTACTATAGTGCGGCCGTTCCGTAATCGACAGTTCGCGAGGAGATCCATGAAGGCGCAAGCTTTGCTTATCGTGACCATTTCCGCCCTGATCTTTTCCGCCGGCAGTCTTATGGCTGCGCCGGCTGTCAGCTGTGAGCAACTTGGATCATTCCAGCTGAAGAATGTGAGCTCCATCACCGCAAAATCGGTCCCGGCGGGAACGTTCGCGCCGCCCGCCGGCGCGCCGCTTCAGGATCTGCCGGCATTCTGCCGCGTCTCGATCATGATCAAGCCCCGGATTAATATTGAGGTCTGGCTTCCGCTCATGTGGAACGAACGATTCCAGGCAGTTGGCGGAGGCGGCTATGCCGGATCGATCTCGTGGCCTGCACTGGCCACTGCCTTGCGCAGTGGATACGCGACTGCTTCGACGGACACCGGTCACGATGGCGCAACCCAACAAGGCGGAAGTTTCGCGCTGAATAAAGACGGGACGCCGAACCCGCAACTGGTCGAAGATTTCGCCTTCCGCTCGCTTCAGGAACTGACGATGCAATCGAAGGAGCTGATCAAAGCCTTCTACGCGGCGAAGCCGAAATATTCCTACTGGAACGGCTGTTCGACCGGCGGCCGCCAGGGCTTGATACAGGCGCAGCGTCTGCCCGGCGGCTATGACGGCATACTCGCCGGCGCACCGGCGATCAATTGGGATCGCTTCATTCCGGCGGAACTCTGGCCGCAGGTCGTCATGAAGCAGGAGGCCGGCGGACCCATCGCAGCGTGCAAACTGAACACGGTGACGAGTGCCGCGATTCGCGCCTGCGACAGCTTTGATGGCGTTATGGACGGCGTACTGGAGGATCCGCGGCGCTGCAAGTTCGACCCCGTGGCCTTGCAGTGCGCAGCCGGAGCGACGCCCGACTGCAATTGCCTTACAGCCGGCGAAGTCGCGGCAGTGCGCAAAATCTGGGACGGTCCACGTTCGAAGGATGGTGACCGGCTGTCGTATGGGCTCACGCGTGGAGCACCCCTGGCGGCGCTGTCCGGTAACGCCGCTTTTTCCATTTCCGCGGATCATTTCAAATATTGGGTGGAACGCAACCCGTCGTTCGACTGGCATACACTGGACTACCCCGGCTTCGAGTCGGAATTCCAGAAGTCGCGGGCGCAGTTGAATCGCGTAATCGGATCCGACGATGCAGATCTTCACCAGTTTCACCGGGATGGCGGCAAGGTTCTCCTATGGCACGGCCTGGCGGATCAGCTCATCTTTCCGGAAGGTACGATCGATTATTACGAGCGCGTTGTAGACAAGTCTGGAGGCCTCAAGGAGACTCAAACCTTCGCCCGGCTCTTCCTCGCGCCCGGAGTGGGCCATTGCGGCGGCGGCAGCGGTCCGAACTCGTTCGACCTGTTCGGAGAGCTTGTAAAGTGGGTCGAGTCCGGGCAGGCTCCCGAACGCATCATCGCTTCGCGTACTCAAAACGATCAGGTCGTACGCACGCGCCCGCTTTGCGCGTATCCAAAGGTTGCGACGTATTCGGGAAGCGGCAGCACAGATGACGCGAAAAATTTCGTCTGCGAAACGCCGTTCGATTACACCAACCGATGGATCAAGTGACGAGCGGCCTTCCAGATCGGTACAACCTGGCCGACGACTTTGTTGACCGGCACGTCCGGGAGGGCCGCGGCGCAAAAGTCGCCATCGCGTGTGAATCAAGGACGCTCACCTACTCTCAACTTGCGGAGCAGGTGAACCAGGCCGGCAACGCGCTCATCGCCCTGGGAATTCAGGAAGAACAGCGCGTCATGGTCCTGCTTCCCGATATTCCCGAGTTTGCCGTGGCATATTTCGCGGCGATGAAGATCGGCGCTGTCGCCGTTCCGACAAGCACGGCGTTGCGCGCCGCCGATTACGCATACTTCCTCGATGAAAGCCGGGCCCGCGCATTGATTATCCACTCGTCGATTTATGAGCAGGCCTCACCGGCTCTGGCGAACCGCAAGTACCTTCGGCATGTGATCGGGTGCGGCGATCGGGTTGAAGGACTTTGCTCCTGGGAGGACTGGCTTTGGGCCTCGTCCCCTGTACTGCAGGCGGCCGAAACCGCCGGAGACGATGCGGCCTTCTGGCTGTGGACTTCCGGCAGCACCGGCCATCCCAAGGCCGCAGTCCACCTGCACAAGGACTGGGCGCATTGCTGCACCAATTACGCGCGCGGAATTCTGGGGATTCGAGCGGATGACATCACATTTTCCGCCTCGAAGCTGTTTCATGCTTATGGCCTCGGCAACGGCCTGATGTTTCCGTTTCATGCCGGCGCGAGCACGGTGATGTATTCCGGCAAACCGCACGCAACAGCCGTCTTGAAAACCGTGCAAGACATGAAGCCGACGCTGTTCTTTTCCGTTCCGACGCTCTACGCGGCAATGCTTCAGGAATCGGATCAGAGGCACTATGACATCTCGAGCGTGCGTCTCGCCGTTTCGGCGGCAGAGCCTTTGCCCGCCGAAATCTTTCGCCGCTGGAAGCAACGCTTCGGCATCGAGATCCTTGACGGGATCGGCTCCACGGAAGTGCTCCACATCTACATCTCCGCATCGCCGGGATGCGTCAAGCCCGGCAGCTCCGGACAGCCTGTACCGGGCTACGATGTTCGCATCCTCGATTCGGACGGGCTCGAAGCTCCCGCAGGCTGCATCGGAGACCTGTGGGTTCGGGGACCAAGCACTTCACCGGGATATTGGAAGCGCCCCGCGCTGACACGGGCCCGGATGCGCGGTGACTGGTTTGTCACCGGCGACAAGTACTATGTCGACGAAGACGGTTACTACTGGTACGCGGGACGCAGCGACGATATATTTCGCGTCTCCGGCCAATGGGTCTCTCCGAATGAAGTGGAAAGCACGCTGATGGAACATGGCGTCGTGGTTGAAGCCGCGGTCGTCGCGTTCGAGGAAGAGACGCGACTGCTCACTCCAAAAGCATTCGTCGTTTTGAAAAAAGGTGTACCGGGCACGGCCGAACTCGTCCGTGAGCTTCAGGAGTTCGTCAAACAGCGGATCACGCCCTACAAGTATCCCCGCCGCATCGAATTTCTCCCCGAACTGCCCAAGAGCGCAGCGGGAAAAGTCCTTCGCTATAAATTACGGAACAAGCAGTCTTGAGCCTCTTGTGCTTCTTGTGGTTTCTTCCCCCTAGCTGCCGCTCCCGCGCAACAACGCCAGGGCGAGTGTGATCACCAGAAAATTGTTGAATGCGTGAGCCGCCATCGGCGCGATGATGGATCCGCGCCATTCGCGCAACGCGGCAAGGGACATCGCAATGGAACCGAGCGCGGGAATGGCGGCCCAACCCTGCGGATGGATGACGGCAAAAAGGCAGGACACCACGGCCGCGCTGAACGCCCATCCCCAGCGGCCGCGCAGATGGTGAAAGAGCGCACCGCGAAACATCGTTTCTTCAAGCACGGGAGCCCACACGCATGCGATTCCGTAGAGCACGAGAATGTTGCCCTGCAGCAGCGGCGTGATCGCATCGCGCGGCACAGTTCCGGTAATTCGAATAAGAATCACAGTAACCAGAATGCCGGCTCCGACAATCGGGAGACACGCCAGATAGCCTGCAATGCCGGATGCAAATTCCCACCACCAGCCCCGCCCGGAATACCAGCCCAGCGCGGTTCGCCAATCCTCCGCCGGGCCGGCAGTTCTTACGATTATCAGAATGACCGCAGGAATGATCAGCCATGCCACCCAATTCCAACTCGGACTCGAAAGGCCCACCCAACGAATCGCCAGACCCAGGAGAACGAAGAGAACGAGGTACAGCGCGAAACCCTTCAGATATGCCGCGGAGCCATCGGGCTGCGAAACATAACCGGGCCGGATCTTGCCTTTGCGCCAGCAGACGATCGCGGTAACCGACAGGCCGAGCGACACGCCAACCAGCCCCAACATCCCGGCGGCTAATACACCCAGAAGAAAAAAAGTACGCCGGGCCGCTCGATCGATCGATTTCCTCGCTTCGTCAACCTGCCGTCTATCCGACGCCAACGCCATCCGCCCAAAATATTCGTACCGTCGAATCAAACGGCCGGCTTCTCCCGGACGCAGCGCCCTCGTTCCGTCCATATATATCGTGTGAAGCGCCGCGAGATCCCGCGTAACTTCCGGTGCACTCTGCGCCCCCGGCGATATGTCGAGTTTCGACAGCGCGGCAGCCTTACCTTGCAGGTAACCGGAAAGAATCGCTACTCGCACTTTATCTTCCGGCGACCGCGCCTCGCTTTCCATTTCCTTCATCACACGCAGCCCCTGGTCCGCGGATAACGATCTGGACGCGATCGCCTCCTGCGCCATTATCTTCATCCTCAGGTCCGTGACCGCCCCCTCGTTGCTGGAGGTTCCCGCGCGGACGGCATTCGCGGCAATCAGAAGAGCAACCATCACCAGGATGATCAGCCATGCCAGAATCTGACCCCGCCGGGGCTGTGGTGCTGGTTTCAATTCCGAAACGGCATCAGTGCGCATAAATTACTTTCGTGGCCTGTAGTGTCCGAAGGCGTTGAGTTGAACACCATCCGCAAGCATGTAATGATATGTGGTCCAATAGGGCGACAGTGATCAATTCTGAGGTGAAGGATGTCCGAACCGACCAACAAATCGCAAAGCATCGCGCCGATGCTGCGGGGTTATTCCGTTGAAATCAGCCCGACTAATGAAAAAGTAGTTGCATCCGCGCTGGAGCGGCTCGAGCCGGGGACCGAGGTGTATCTCACCTGGATACCGGGCGAGGACGTTTTCCGGGCTATCGCGCCCGCCGGAGCGCTGCGTAAAAAAGGGCTGTTTCCGGTGCCGCATATCGGAGCGCGCCATCTCGAGAGTGTGGCACAACTCGATGATCTGCTTGGCCGTTTCGCCGCTGAAGGCGTCGATCGAGTTCTGCTTATCGGCGGCGAGCGCGATAAGCCCCTCGGCCCTTTCGACGCCACCATTCAGGTCATGCAAACGGGCCTGCTCCAGAGACACAAGATCATGCGCATCGGAATCAGTGGATTTCCCGAAGGCCATCCCAAGCTTTCAGAGCAGGTGCTGGGTGAATCGACGGTCGCGAAAATGAAGTACGCCCGGGAGATCGGCCTTGAGGTCTCGGTCGTCACGCAGTTTGCTTTCGAAGGCGGGCCGATTGCCGAGTGGCTCAAAAAACTCCGCGGGATGGGCGTCGATATACCGGTACGCATCGGGCTTGCGGGACCGGCGGGCATCGCAACCCTGACGCGCTATGCAATCGCGTGCGGCGTCGGCAACTCCATCCGCGCGCTTACCAAATCCGTTTCGTTCGGACGCCTGCTGACCGAACGTGATCCGGAGCCTGTCATACGTGAACTCATGTCCGCAGCTCCGAATGGAGATCCTTCCGCGCCGCCATTGGGAGTTTCCGCGCTGCACTTTTATACATTTGGCGGCATCAAGAAAACCGTCGATTGGATCAGCGGGGAGCGCACTAAGACCTAACGTAAAGGGCATCAAAAACGGCCGCCACCAACTGGCCTCGTGAGCGACCCCCTGCCGGCCGCTTCGCGGCCGGCAGGGGGTCGCTCACACACCATGTTGAATCGAAGCGGATCTACTCGACCGGCGGTTCTCCCTGAGCTCCGGATCGTGAGAGCCAGCGGAAGAACAGGATGACAATCGCTGCGGGAATGACCGGCGCCCACCAGGCTTTGATTCCGAGCGCGGACATCGAGGTCGGGCCGAGTTGAAGCACGATGAGCATAATCGCCGCTGCCCAGGCGATGGCGCTAATGAGACTCAGCCCGGAAAAGGTAATGGCGGCGACGCCGGAGTAGGCGCAGGCGACAGGAATCGCAATTCGCAATCCGGGCAGGAAGCGCACCGCCAGGATGAGTTTTGTCGCATGGCGGTGCATCCGCTCCTGCATGGCCCTGCGCCGGCGCGCAATATTCTCGAACTTGTTCAGCCACGAACTTAGAGGGCCGCGCGCGGCGTAGTACCAGAACTGGTCGCCTGCCCAGCCTCCGAACGAACCGGAAACGAGAACACCAAACGGATTCAAGCGGCCGAGCGATGCTGCCACGACGGCAGCTACATAAACGACTTCGCCCTCGAGCGCCGCCGCAGCGAGAATGCCGAGATAAGGCCAGAAGCTCATGATGCCGACAAAAGCTCCAGCATGGCGCGAACGGACTGCTCCAACCCCACCAGCGCAGCGCGGGCAATGATGTTGTGTCCGATATTCAACTCTACAATCTGGGAAATCTGAGCGATGGCGCGAACGTTGCGGTATGTCAGCCCGTGGCCCGCCAGCACCTGCATGTTTTTCGAATGGGCAAATTCCGCGGCCGTTGTCACGGCCTGAAGCGCGTCCATGCCTTCCTTCGCCGGACGATTGGTCAACGTGGCATCCGAGTAGCGCGCGGTATTGATCTCGATCATGCGCGCGCCAAACCCGAGCGCCGCGCGAATCTGCTGCTCGGACGGATCAATAAAGAGGCTGACACTTATATTGTTGGATTGAAGACGCTTGATGGCATTCGTGATTGCCTGCTGGTTGCGCGTGCAATCGAGCCCGCCGGTGGTCGTGATCTCGCCGGGAAGTTCCGGCACGAGCGTCACCTGGTCCGGAATCACATCGAGAGCGATTCCGAGCATCTCTTCGGTCGCAGCCATTTCGATGTTCAGTTTCGTTTTGATTGTTTCACGCAGGATTTTCACGTCCCGGTGCTGGATGTGCCGCCGGTCGCCGCGCAAATGAACGGTGATGCCGTGCGCGCCGGCCAGTTCGCAGATCGCGGCGGCGGCCACAGGATCGGGTTCGTTGGTGCGGCGGGCTTCGCGAATCGTCGCGATGTGATCGATGTTGACCGACAGGAGCGTCATGAGTACCTTCCGATTGCTGCGTTCCAACGGATTCTCGCGAGATCGAAGAACATGCGCACGCCGTCCCGGAAAAAGCTGACCTTGCTGCCTTCGGCATGGCTCCAGCGAACCGGCGTTTCGCAGATCTTGAGTCCGCGTCTTTTTGCCAGGAATAAAAGCTCGGCGTCAAAACCGAAACCCGGCGTCGTCTGCATTTCAAAAACCCGCCGGCATTTCTGCCGCTCGAACAGTTTGAAGCCGCACTGCGTGTCGTGCAGGGGCAGGCCGAGCAACAGGCGAACCATCAGGTTAAAGACGATTCCGCCCGTTTCCCGCAGTGGGGATTGATGTTTCTGGATGTAGCTTCGATCTACCGCTCGCGAGCCGATAACCACATCGGCGGCCTGCTTCACGGCGACGTCGAAAAGTTTCGCGGCTTCTTCGATCGGCGCGGACAAGTCGGCATCGGTAAACAGAACATAGTCGCCGGTTGCCGCAAGCACGCCCTGCCTGACCGCGTATCCCTTGCCGTGATTCTCGTTGTTCTTGACGAGGCGCAATCCTTCGATGCCGGCGCCATTCACGATCTCACTGGTATTGTCGCGGGAACCGTCGTCCACCACGATAAGTTCACAGGAAATCGGCGACTGGCGCATGAATGCGTCAATTTGTT
>DASXLG010000175.1 GCA_036496425.1 Terriglobia bacterium
GAAGCGCTGGGACCCGCAGGTGAAATCGATGTGTCCATCACGCAAAACAGCCGGTTCGTAAAAACTGCGATCCGGGACAATGGACACGGTATCCCGGAGGATGTTCGTAAAAAGATTTTCATTCCATTTTTCACAACCAAGACCCAGGGAACAGGCCTCGGATTGTCGCTCGTTCAGAAGATTGTTCTTGCCCACAACGGCCGGATCGAGGTTCAAAGCAGTCCGGGAAAAGGCACCTGTTTCACGGTGACGTTACCAGTCTTGACTCCTTCGTGACATCGTCTTAGTTTAGTTCTGCCCTGCCCCGGCCCCCAACCGCCGTCAACACTGTGGCGCAAGATCGCGGATTCACATTAATCGAAGCTCTGATTACCGCCGCCATTGTCGCCTGCGGGCTGGTCGCCATTGCGTCCATCTTCTCGTTTGCGATTCGCGCCAATATCAGCAACCGGCAGATGGCGGTTGCCACGGCTCTCGCGTACGACAAAATGGAAGAACTGAAGTGGGCCACGTCTCCTTCTGGCGGAACGGATCAGGTCGCGCTCGATGACAAATACCTCCGGGTCTGGCAGATCACGCCCGGCGATCCCCGGATTTTGACCGTCACCGTTTACGCCGCAAGCAATCCGCTGACGCACCGCCAGAGGGAACTGATCCAGGCCACCACGCTGCTCACCCCATCATTCTGATGAAAAACCGGAGTTATGGATTTTCACTGATCGAACTATTGATTGCACTCCTGGTGGTGCTCTGCATCGGGATGATGACGTTTCAGCTGTTCCGTGAAAACGCGCGCGTCATCCGGGACCAGACACTGGTGATGGAAATGCAGCAAAGTGCGCGCATTGTGATGTCACAGATATCCGATGAAATACGGATGGCGGGCCAGGGCGTTCCGATATATGCCAGCACCTTCGACCCGGAGCCGGCCGAATCGACCGCGGTTTTCCTCGGGACATCGACAGTCGACCGCATCGATTTCCGCGCGGGCTTGTCCAATGTGGAAACCGTGGTCACAACGCTTGCCCCGATCGATCTGTCCATCGGTTCCCCAAGAACGCTCGGCGTAGCGGATTCGACAGGGCTGTCGGCCGGGAAGTTCGTTTACTTCTGGGGCCCGGCCGGCAACGGCTGGACCTGGGTTCGGGCGCAACTCACGGCTGTTACATCGACTGCGGTCAGTTTTGTTCCCCAACAGACCGGAACCGCAGGCATCAGCATTCATTTCAGCTCGGCTCCGACCGTCTATCTTGAAGAAGCCGTTTCGATTTTCCTGAATGCCGGCAGTGTCCGGCACGCCGCCGCCAGCAGCTTCACAAATCCTGCTTCGCCCAGCTGGGGCCCAGCCAACGAGATCGGAGCCAATTTGACGTCTTTGACCTTTGCTTACTATGACGTCCATGGCAACGCGGTAACGCCGTCATCGCTCGCCAGCCGGAACGCCATCGCGCGGGTCGACGTCCGCCTGACCGTTCAGACAGCGGCTGCTCTGTCGAACGGCGTTTTGCCCGTATACTCCCTTGCATTGCGGACGGTTCCCAGAAATGTGAGAATACGCACGCCAGAATAGGGGTGTGGAGCGCGTGAAGATTCTTCTCGTTGAAGATAAAGACAGCCTGCGGCAGATGCTTTCGACAGCGATCCGGAAAGCGGGCTACACGGTCGACGAAGCCGCCGACGGCAATATCGCCGCGGAAAAGCTTCGCAAGCAGCCGTACCAACTCGTGATCACGGATCTTCGACTGCCGACTCTTTCAGGGCTCGAGATTCTCAAAATTCAAAAGGAAATCGATTCCACGATTCCGGTTCTCCTGATGACGGCTTACGGCACGATCGAAGAGGCTGTCTCCGCAATGAAAAAGGGCGCATTCGATTTTGTCCCGAAACCGGTGGACATCTCCCATCTGATGCTTCTTATCGGCCGGGCGCTTGAACAACGGCGGCTGCTTATCGAGAATCTCGTGCTGAAAGAGGAATTCCAGCGGGCCTACGGAATTCCTCAAATTATCGGAGAGAGTCCGGCAATTCACTCGGTCAGCCAGGCCATCCAGCGAGTGGCGCCGACGGATGCCACGGTTCTGCTCACCGGAGAGAGCGGAACCGGCAAAGAAGTGTTTTCGCGGGCCGTCCACCAGCTCAGCTCCAGGCGCGACAAGCCGTTCGTCACCGTGAACTGCGCGGCGATACCGCATTCGCTGATCGAGAACGAGTTGTTCGGCCACGAAAAGGGCTCGTATACCGGAGCGTTCTCCCGGAAGATCGGGAAATTTGAAGTCGCGGATCAGGGCACGATTTTCCTGGACGAGATCGGGGAACTTCACATCTCGGTCCAGGCCAAAGTCCTGCGCGTCATCGAGGAACAGGTCTTCGAACGCATTGGAGGACTCGAGACCATCCACGTCAACACGCGCGTCGTGGCTGCCACAAACCGGGACCTTCAGGAACTGGTGGGCAAAAAGGAATTCCGCGAGGACCTTTTCTTCCGGCTGTCCGTTATTCCGATCCACATTCCGCCGTTGCGCGAACGCCTTACCGACGTACGCCTTCTGGCGCAGTTTTTCGTCGATAAATTTTCAAAGGACCTTCATCGCCAGGGTATCGCGTTGAGCCCCGAGTCCACCCGCGCACTGGAAGAATACTCGTGGCCCGGCAATGTCCGCGAGCTGCAGAACACGATCGAACGAGCGGTCATCCTGTCGGACGGAAAAACGATCCGTCCCGGAGACCTCAATTTCGCCTTCCAGACGCGAAAGCGGCAAGAGGATGATTTTGTCCAGTTCCTGGATCTTTCCGGATCGTTGTCTGAAGTGTCGTCCCGGGCCAGCCGCGCGGCCGAAAAGACCAAGATCAAACAGGTGCTCGAACTGAGTTCCTGGAATAAAACGCAGGCGGCAGAAACGCTCGACGTGTCCTATAAAACGCTGCTGAACAAAGTGAAGGAATACGAGCTGGAGTAGGTTGCATGCTGATCACGCTGTTACTTGCCGTCCTGCTTCAGGCGCCAACGGTCCTGGATGGGACGTACTCTGACACACAGGCGGCGCGCGGCAAGGCCCTGTACACGGCCAACTGCGGTACCTGCCACGGAGATACACTCGAAGGCGTTTCCGCTCCCGCGCTCACGGGAAACCGTTTTCTGGAACGCTGGCGGGAAAGCACGCTGGACGGAATCTACGGGTTTATCCGGGAGAGAATGCCTTTGGGAAGATCTCCGAATTCGACAAGAATCGCCGACGGCGAGTACCTCGACATTCTGACCTATGTTCTCAAGCTGAACGGTTACCCGGCCGGTCCTGCCGACCTCACAATGGATCGCGTCGGGAAGGTTATCCTGGTCGGGAAAACTGGCCCGCTACCTGTACCCGATGGATCGCTTGTCATCACGGTCGGCTGTCTGTCTCAAAGGGACGACACGTGGATCCTGTCGAATGCGGCAGAACCCGCACGCACGCGTACCGAAGGAGCGCCAACCACCGCAGAAGTGAAATCTGCCGGCGAAAAGCCTCTCGGCACACTGACCTTCCGTCTGGCGGACCTCGATGCGGTTCCAGACTTCGCACCCGAAACGCATCAGGACCATAAGATGCTGGTGAAGGGCTATCTGGTCCGCCAGCCGAACGCCGAGCGCATCCACCTGAGTTCGATCGAGATGATCTCTGCGGCCTGTCGAAGGTAAAACGTGCCTCGACTGTTCTGCGGCATAGGAATACGCTACCTGCCCTTTCCCCAGTGCAGGGCGGCAATTCCACCGCTGAGGTTGCGATAACCTACGTCCGAGAAGCCGCCGGCGCGCAGCCATTCGGCGAGCTCTTTTTGCGCAGGAAACTTTCGCACTGAATCGGGCAAGTAGGTGTAGGCCTTTCCATCGCCGGAGATCAAAGCGCCAACCCTTGGAAGGACGTGATGGAAATAGAAGTTAAAGGCGGGGCCCATCAGTGGCACGACAGGTTTCGAGAACTCCAGAACCACGAGAGCGCCGCCCGGCTTCAGCACTCGCCGCATTTCGTTTAGGCCACGCTGCGGATCCTGAAGATTGCGTAATCCGAATGCAATCGTCACGGCATCGAAGGCGTTATCCGGCAAAGGCAGATTGAGCGCGTCCGCTTCGATATTCGTTACCTGAAGCGTTTTGCACTTTGGAAGAGCGCGGACGAGCATGGGATGACAGAAGTCCGATGCGATGACAGGGCAATCGAGGCCGCGCTCGAGAGCGATCGCCAGATCGCCGGTGCCGCTGCAGCAATCCAGGCACAATGACGGCCGGACGTCTTTCAGCAGCTCCCGGATCTTGTTTACGGCGAAACGCCTCCAGCGCCGATCGATCGATACGGACAGGAAATGGTTGAGGAAATCGTACCTGTGCGCGATCGCCGCAAACATCTCCTGGACGCGGCGGCTATCGGGTCCCGAGTACTCTCTTTCCATCATTCAAAATTCCCTGCACGACTTGGCGAACGACGTCGTAAGGGACGT
Source organism: Terriglobia bacterium (assembly GCA_036496425.1). Taxonomy (NCBI): domain Bacteria; kingdom Pseudomonadati; phylum Acidobacteriota; class Terriglobia; species Terriglobia bacterium. Next base: position 4,474 of record DASXLG010000175.1, read on the forward strand.
CCGGTGTGATCTCGACGCGTCCGATGCCGCGCGGCAGGACAAAATGAACCGCGCCGTCACGGAATTTCTTATCATGCTGCAGCGCAGCGAGCACATCTTTACTCTTCAATCCGTTCAACGCCGGCAGGCGGCCCACGGCTTCAACGGCGGCTTCAATCCTGGCGCGGTCGGCATCCGGCAGCTTCTCCAGCATGCTGCCGATGCGCGCGGCGGCGATCATACCGTACCCGACGGCTTCTCCATGCTTGATTCGCGTATAGCGCGCAGCCGCCTCGAGTCCATGACCGACAGTGTGGCCGAAATTCAGAATGCGGCGGAGGTCGCTCTCCTTCTCATCGTTCATTACCACCTCGGCCTTTACCGCCGCGCAGCGCGCCACCAGCCTCTCGATGGCACCCGGATCCCGCTTGAGAAACACGCCATGGTCCCGTTCGAAGTCGCCGAATAATTCAGAATCCCGGATAATCCCGTACTTCAGCGCTTCGTACAGGCCGCTGGCGTATTCGCGCTCGGGCAGGCTTCGCAGCACCAGCGGATCCGAGACGACCAGCCGGGGCTGATAAAACGTGCCGATCAGGTTCTTCCCTGCCCGATGGTTGACGCCGGTTTTCCCGCCGATGCTCGAATCGACTTGCGCCAGCAGAGTGGTGGGTACCTGAACCACGGGGATGCCTCGCATAAAAATAGAGGCGGCGAAACCCGAAACGTCCCCGACCACGCCTCCACCCACGGCAATCACGGTCGATTGGCGTGTCAGCTTCAATGCCACCATCCGGTCCAGAAGCCGCGCAACCGTGGTCAGCGTTTTCGCGCGTTCGCCGTCCGGAATGAGCGCAACCGGAAACTGTTTCTTCAGCGGCCGGCCAATCGCTTTGAAAATGCGCGGTTGGGAAACGACCAGGAATGGACCCTTGAGGCCAGCCGCATCGAGGTGCTGTTCAAGGCGCTCGAAAGCACCGACGCCGACGATAATGTCATAGGAAGAGTGCGCGAGGCGGACTGGAATGGATTGCATGGGGCATGTTAGCCGCAGATAACGCAGATGGCGCAGATAAATTCATCTGCGCCATCTGCGTTATCTGCGGCTAAAACCTAACGTTTCTCTGCGATCTGTCTGCGGGCCTTGCTGGCGAGGTCCTTCGCTTCCGGCAGAAGGTCCATCGCCTTCGTCAGCTGCGGGTCGCCTTCAAGCAGGACGCGTTTGGCGTCGCCGACGCCAAACTTGTTGTAGTAAATCTCGTATTTGATGGCGCGCTTGGTGTTGTCGCGATTGTCCTGGAAGTCCTTGTCGCTGAATTCCACGCCGCGCTTCATCGCATATTGCTTGAACTCATTCAGCATGGCGTCGGAAATCTGGAAGGTGGATTCATCGATCGCCGGATTCTTCGCAAGGAAGTCGCGGACGAAGGTGTAAACCACCGGCTTCGACGCGAGATTGATCTGGAAGTCATTCGCCTTCGGCTCTTCCACAACGTAATCGGGAGTGATACCGCCGCCGCCATAAACGATCCGGCCGGTATCGGAGTGCTTGATGTCGTCTTTCTTCGGAGGCGTCGTTTCGCGGTGATTGTAATAATCGAACTGGGAAATCTGCGAATAGTCGCGCTGAATCAGACGGCCGCTCGGCGTGTACCACTTCTGCGTGGTGAGCGCGAGGCCGGCGCCTTTGCTCAACGGATAGACCGATTGCACCAGGCCTTTGCCGAAGCTGGTCTGGCCGACGATCAACGCGCGATCATGATCCTGAAGCGCTCCCGATACGATCTCCGCCGCGCTGGCGCTTTGCGGATTGATCAGGACGACCATCGGGAACGTGTTATCCGGATTCGCTTTCTGCGAAGCGTACGGCTTGTTCGAACCGCGCGTGCGGCCGCGGGTTTCGACGATCAACTGTCCCTTCTGCAGGAAAGTTTCGCCGACTTCAATGGCTTCCTGAAGCAGTCCGCCGGGGTTGTTGCGGAGGTCGAAGACCAGTCCTTCGAGGTCCTTGCCGTCTTCCTTCCTGGACTCGTCGCGCAATTTCTTGAGCGCGTCGCGCAGTTCCTGTCCCGTAGTCTCGGCAAAGCTCTCGAGGTTGATGTAGCCGACATGCGGACGAATCAGGAATGCGGTGTTGATCGTGAATTTCGAGATCTCGCCCCGGATCGGATTCATTTCGATCGGCTCATCCACGCCGGCGCGCATGACTTTAATCTTTACGGACGTGCCTTTGGGCCCCTTGAGCTTGTTGACGACATCATTCAGATCCATTCCGGTGGTGGGCTCGCCGTTAATCTGGCTGATGACGTCGCCGACCCGCAGGCCGACTTTCTCGGCGGGAGAATCGGCAAACGGCGGGGAGACGACGGTAACTTTGTCGAAGCGGACCGTTACGGTAATGCCCAGTCCGTAGTATTTGCCGCGTTGATCTTCTCTCAATGAGGCAAATGCTTTGGGATCGAAGAACTTGGAGTGCGGATCGAGCGTGCGCAGCATACCGTCGATCGCTCCGTAGACCGCTTTATCGGAGTCGACGTCGGTCGCATAATTTTCTTCGACGAGGCCGAGGATATTGGTGAAATGCTTCACCGCCGTGTCGGCATCCTCCTCGCCTTTCGTCGTCGCCCGGGCCTGGCCTCCGAATACTCCGCCAACGACTGCGGATATCATCAGCACCAGGACCAGGAAAAGAATCGCACGCGACGGTCTGAATTTCATTAGTCATCTCCCTTTCACTGAGCAATCGCAACATTATAACAGATAAGCCACAAGGATAGAGACGAGCAGAATGCGCGCTGGTGTGCAAAAGGTGTCAAGAAAGTGCCCCTCGCAACCCGCGATTTTGCTATCATCAACAACGGCTTTAGCAGGGGTTTTAGGAGGCTTGATGGGTAGTCTTGGTTTCCCGGAAATGTTGATGATCTTCGTGATCGCGCTGCTGGTCTTCGGACCGAAAAAGCTGCCGGAACTGGGAAAATCACTGGGTAAAGGCATCCGGGAGTTCAAGAAAGCCACCGACGAGCTCAAGGCGAACTGGGAAGACCATGTAAAGGACATTGCCGAACCCCTCAACGACGCCAAGAAAGAACTGCACGGCATGGGGCAAAGCCTGAAAACACAGGTCTATAACCATATCGAAGGCGCCACCCAGACTGAACCCACAGAGCTTGCCGCTCCGGCCGAGGCAGCGGCAGCAACGGCTGAAGCGCACGAAGCGACGGCCACGCACCCGGCAGAATCCAGCACCCCGAAAGAACACGTGTAATGCCCGTCGAAACGGATCCCGAGCAAGAACAAGAAGAACTGACCGGGCAGATGTCGTTCCTCGATCACCTCGAGGAACTTCGGAAACGCATCATCCATTCCCTGATTGGGATCGGCGTAGCCTTTGGTGCCTGCTGGTTTTTCCGCGATTTCCTGTACGCGCTCGTTTCGCGGCCGATTGCCAAGGCCGGCGTCACCTCTCTCGTGTTTACGACGCTGACCGAAGGCTTTAACCTGCAGCTGAAGATCGCAGTCATTGCGGCGGTCTTTCTGTCGGCTCCTTTCATATTGGGTCAGGTTTGGCTGTTTATTTCGCCCGGTCTTTACAAGCACGAACGCCGCTACGCGTTGCCGTTCATTCTCTCTTCATCGGTGTTGTTCATCTTAGGCGGACTGTTCGCCTATTTTGTCGCCTTTCCCTTTGCTGCCCAGTTTCTGGTCTCATGGGAAAAGGATATGGGCGGCACCGTGCTCATTACAGCCAGCGACTATTTTGATCTGTTCCTTACGGTCGAGCTCGCCCTGGCAGTCATCTTCGAAATACCAGCGGTTATTTTTATTCTTTCCCGGATCGGCCTCGTCAGCGGCCCGTTCCTGCTGCGCAACACGCGTTACGCGATTCTAATCTCCGCCATCGTCGCCGCCGTCATTACGCCGACGACCGACATTCCCAACATGATGATTGTGATGGTCCCCATGGTCGGGCTGTATCTCATGGGCGTCGGCGTTGCGTACGTCTTCGGTAAGAAACGGCACAAAGAACCGGGAGATTAATTGGCCGCAGATGACGCGGATGCCGCAGATGGGCGCGTCAAAGGACCTCTTAGCGCGCCCATCTGTGACATCCGCGTCATCTGCGGCCAATTAATCTGCCAAAATCTACCTGCACTTCCGGCCCGATGCTATGCTGAATTCTGGTCGTTTTACGGAGGTCATTGATGCGAGGATTTACAAAAACTCAGGTGGCTGGATTCTTTCTGACGGGCGCGGCGGTCGGGGCGGCGGTGGCGCTGGTGCTGGCTCCGAAGTCGGGCGTCCAGACGCGCCGGGATATTCGGCGTATGTCGAAAAAGGCCAGGGACCAGTTCGATGATTTGCAGTCCGACGTCCGGGATCAGTTCACAGAAGGCTATGAGCAGATGCGGCAGGCGTTCGACAACGTGAAGGGATACGTCGAAGACGGAAAGACCCGCCTCCACAAGATCATTACCACAGCTTGATTGGAAATGGACGGTAAGGGGTTCGAACCCTCGGCCTCGGCGTTGCGAACGCCGCGCTCTCCCAACTGAGCTAACCGCCCTTCGGTCAACGTACCATTATAGCGAGACCGGAGCGGCCGCAAAAGGCACAAAAAACCTTATTGCAACATTGCATCATTGGAAGTTTTTGCAGTTCTAAATTTAAAATGCAGAAATCTCTAATGATGCAATGGTGCAATAAGGTCCCTTCCGGCAAACTTTTCCCCAATGGTCAGCGGCCTCATCGCGTGGATGCGGCAATTCGCGAATCCTGAATGTGGCGCCAGATCCACCAGGCTACGGCAAGAAAGCCGATGATGCCGATGGCAAAATCGAACCGATGGAACAAGGACTTCAACTCCTGGTTCTTATCCCACTGCTCGCCCAGTTTCTGCCCGACATACGCCAGACCAAGGCACCACGGAAATGAGCCGAGGAATGTATAGATGACAAACCGGCCGAGGTTCATCCTCGCGACTCCGGCGGGAAAGGCAATAAAGGTCCGGATCACCGGCAGCAGCCGGCTCGCAAACACGATCACCTCCCCGCGTTTTGCAAACCAGCGGTCCGCCATGTCGAGGTCGTGCAGCGAAATCAGGACGTAGCGCCCATACCTTTCGATGACCGGTCTTCCTCCGTACATGCCGACCCAATAGGCGGCGAGTGAACCCACGACACAGCCAACCGCGCCCGCCGCCGCCACCGCCCACAAATCGAAGCGGCCCGTGTACACTAGATATCCGGAGAACGGCATGATGATTTCGGACGGCAGGGGAATACAAGCGGATTCGATCCCCATCATCAGAACCACTCCCGGATAACCAAGCGCGGAAATTGCCGCTACGATTACACCTGAAAGTATTTCAATTATTTTTGCGATCAAGCTTCCTCCGCCGCTATTGTGCCGTCTATTTTGGAATGGCGAAAGCATAAGAAAACTTGATGCGCCGCCGTGTCCCATCGGCTAGAATGCCCGCGGTT
>DASXLG010000176.1 GCA_036496425.1 Terriglobia bacterium
GAGAGCGGCGGCAGTGAAGATCAAGCCTCCGGCGGTTGCGATGGGTCCGCCGAAGCTGATGGAGCCGGAAGGCCATCCTTGCCCCATAGAACCGAGAGCGGTTTCCCATCGAGCTTTCCCGGTACTCAAATCGAAGGCCACCAGAGCTCCCCAAGGTGGAGCGTTACAAGGTTGGCCCGTCGGCGCTACCAGCCAGTCTCGAAACATGCCGTAAGGAGTACCCCTCTGAAGGGCAAATTCCCCGCCCCACGGCATGTCGGCACGATGAGCGATGGCCGGGGCGATTTCTTCGCGCGGTATCAGTTTCATAACGGCGGCGACGCGGTTCGTGTCTGCGAGCAGGATGTTCCGTTCGGGATCCCAGGCGGCGCTTCCCCAATTCACTCCTCCAATGTTCCCTGGAAACGCAATCGATCCCTTAAATGACGGCGGGGTGAACATTCCCTCATTGCGGAGAGACTCGATCTTCTGGCGGCACCAGTTGCGTGCATCCTCCGTGCTGCCCCAGGCATCGGCGGCGGCCAGTTTCTGTGGAACCATCGCGTTCCATGCCGGAATCGGTTGGGTCGGCGATGCGCTCTCGCCCGGGATGTCGCTCTTCGGCGCCCCACGCTCTTCCACCTTGTTCAGCGGTTTTCCCGTGGTCCGGTCGAGGATGAACAGATTCCCCATCTTCGTCGTCACGGCGACTGCGGCTTTACCCTGGAAATCGATCAACATGGGCTGGGACGCGACGTCATAGTCCCAGAGGTCGTGATGAACGACCTGGTATCCCCAAACGAACGCCCCGGTTGAAGCTTTAAGAGCCACTACCGAGTTCGCCCATTTGTCGTCGCCGGGCCGCGCGCCGCCGTAATAATCCGGGCTGGCGCTGCCGGTGGGAATGAAGACGAGGTCGCGGGCGGGATCGGCGGCAAAACCGGACCAAGCATTGGCGGCGCCGGTCCGCACCTGTTGCCTTTCGGCCCATGGTATCGGATTCCAGGTCCAACGCAGCGCACCGGTTCGCGCGTCGTAGGCGCGAACGATACCTCGCGGCATGTCCACAGCTCCATTGTCGCCGATCGACGATCCCGTGATCACGAGATCCGAAACGATCACTGGCGCCGATGTCACTTCGTAGTCGCCCCGGAATTCCGGGCCGTAGCCGACGCCGCGCGACAAGTCGATTTGCCCGTCCTTGCCGAAATCTGCACAGGGAACGCCGGTTTTTCCATCGAGCGCAATGAGCCGCGCATCGATCGTCCCTTCGTAGATACGCAATTTGCACAGCGCGGCGGCCGACGCCCTGGCGTCCATCCAGACCGAGACTCCGCGCGAACTAACCTCGGAGTAGTTGTGCGTCCGATCCACTTTCGGATCGTATTTCCAACTTTCGGTGCCGGTTGCGGGGTCGAGAGCAATCACCTGATTGAACGGAGTCGTGAGGTACAAAAGGCCGTCGGCGATGATCGGCGTCGCCTCGAACGCCGCCTTTTCGTTCAGCGCTGTTTGTGGATTGAGCGCGCCGGTATGGTACGTCCATGCAACTTTCAACTTTGAAATGTTCTGAGCCGTAATTTGTTTCAACGGTGAGTATCGCGTCCCGCCGGGATCATGCCCATAGGATGACCAGCCACTATCGACGGAAGGAGATGCGGCGCCGGCCCAAAGCAACAAAATGAAAATGAAAGTCCTCATGGTGCTGGGGCTGTTTTGGTTAGACGGGCTTGCCTTTTGCGGAGCCCTGCCGGTCGACGATTCCGGCAACCGCAGCGACCAATTCGGCCGGGTCGACAGGTTTCGATACATGCAAATCGAAGCCGCAGGCGAGCGACTTGGATCGATCGTCCGTGCGGCCATAGGCGGTGAGGGCGATTGCAGGCACACTCTTGGAAGCCTTCCCGTCCATGGCCCGTACCCGGCGGATCAGTTCATAACCGTCGATGTCCGGCATTCCGATATCGCTGATTAAGACGTCGGGCGCGTCGTCGCCGATAATGATCAGGGCCTCAACGGCCGTTCCTACACTGGTGACGTGCGCGCTGCAGTTTTGAAAGACGACTTCCAGCAGGCCGCGCGTGTCCGGCTCATCATCGACGACCAGGATCCGGACCCCATCGAGTTCCTTTGGGGAAAAGAGCGGCTTACTTTCAGTGGCGGCACCCCTTTGCGCAGCCCCGTTGTTGAAGGAAATGGCTTTGACCGGCAGTCTGACGGTGAATGTAGCGCCTTTTTGCGAACCACCGCTGTCCGCGTGAACCGTGCCGCCGTGGTGTTCGACGATGTGCTTGACGACGGCGAGCCCGATGCCCAGCCCCCCATGTCGTCTCGTGGAGGCACCCTGGCCCTGCCTGAAACGTTCAAACACATGCGGCAGGAAGTCTTCATCGATGCCCTGGCCATCGTCGCCAACCGCAATCTCCATCGTCGAGCCGCTGCGTTTGAGGGTGATAAAAGCATGACCACCGGCCGGCGTGAATTTGATCGCATTCGAGACCAGGTTTCCGATGACCTGGCGCAGGCGATGAGGATCGCAGTCGATCAGCCCGGCCTCAGGATCATAAGAGCCTTGCAGTTGAATGTTCTTGGCCTCTGAGCCTGGACGAAACGTAACGAGAACGTCTTCGATAACAGAACTCAAGTCCGTCGCCTGGACATCGAGGCTCAATTTGCCGGCAACGATACGCGAAATATCCAGCAAGTCATCGATCAGCGCGGCCTGGGCGGCCGCATTACGCTCGATCGCTGCCATTCCCCGCGCGAGGACGGGCCCCTGGACCTGGCCGGCACAAATCAGACGCGACCACCCGAGGATAGCGCTCAACGGCGTTCGCAACTCATGAGACATGGTTGCCAGAAATTCGTCTTTAAGCCGGCTCTGAAGTTCGGCTTCGGCTTTGGCTTTCCGTTCCTCTTCATACAGCCGCGCGTGGTCGAGGACAAACGCCATGCGATCCGCGATCAACTGGAGCAGCCGGAAATCGTCCTCGCCGATCGCCACTCCCCCGTGGAATCCCGTGTAAAGAATTCCAAACAGCTTCCCATGAATGAGCATGGGCGCTCCGGCAATACAGCCCCCGGCCGGCACCAGCCCGGAAACCGGACTCTCAGCGTGGATTTCGTCCAGGCCGAGAACCTGCGGCTGCAGCGTGTCGCGAATGCGCCCCGCTAAAATGCTGCGGGCGCGGTTCGCGCCGGGTTTCTCTTCGCTGTTGCCTTTCGATGTGCGGGATTTCCGGATATCGAAGTCCGTCCCATTCGAATTCATCAGTAGAACGGCCGCGCTATCGCTCTTCAGCACTTCACAGATTTTGTCCAGCAGATGCTCAACGACTTGATCATGTGAAATGTGCTCGATCGCCGTGTCGCTGATCAACTGCAGCCGCCGCATATTCTCGGATGCACGTTCGCTCTCGTGCCGCGCGGCCTGGGCGGCGGCGAAGTCGATATGCTCACGCTCGGCGCGCTTGCGCTCCATTGCGTAACGAACCGCGCGGCGGAGCGAAGGTCCATCCAGATCCTTCTTTGATATATAGTCCTGGGCTCCGCTGTGCATCGCTTCGAGCGCCCACATTTCATCGTCATGGACGGTCAGGATGACGATTGGAGTGCCGGGATAGCTCCTGGAAACGGCTTCCACCGTTTGTATTCCCTGGCTGTCCGGCAGGCCCAGGTCCAGCAGAATGACGCCAAAGCTTTCCGTCCGCAGGCGCTCCAAGGCCTGAGACAGCCGCTCGACGTGCACCAGCACGAAGTGGGATGCCATGGTTCGCCGGGCGGAATTTTCGCTGAAGGCCTCCCGGATCATGCGGACATCTGCCGGAGAGTCCTCGACCAGCAGGACCTGGATATCCATAACGGACATTAATACTCCTAGCTGGGCAAACGCACCACGTTCAGCCAGAATTCGGCTACCACCGACACAAGTCTCATGAAGTCCTCGAGAACAACGGGTTTCGTGACGTAGCAGTTGGCGTGAAGCGCATAGCTCTTCTCGATGTCTTCCCGAGCCTTCGAGCTTGTGAGAATGATGACGGGGATGAGCTTCAACTCAGGATCCGCCTTGATTTCCGCCAACACTTCGCGGCCATCTTTTTTCGGTATATTGAGGTCCAGAATAATCACGCCTGGCCGGGGCTGATCGGAAAACTTGCCCTCCTGGTGTAAGTATTCGAGAGCCTGAACGCCGTCGTGCAGGACGTGGATGGGATTCGGAAGGTTGAGATCCTTGAAGGTTTCCCGGACCAGCCCCACATCGCCGAGATTATCCTCGACCAGGAGGACATCCGGAGTGTTGTTCGCGTGTGATCGATTCATAGGCTTATGAAAATTCGTGCGGCCGGTGCGGCACCGAAAACGAGAATGTCGTTCCCAACCCGGCCTGCGGCTCCAGCCAGATCCGGCCGCCGTGCCGTTCCACAATCTTCTTACAAATCGTCAGTCCGATTCCGGTGCCCGGATACTCGTTTTTAAGGTGCAGACGCTGAAAAATGATGAAAATCCGGTCCCCAAACTGCGGGTCAATGCCGATCCCGTTGTCGCGGACCGAGAAAATCCACTCCATGGTCCTCCGCTCGGCTGAAATATGGATGGCCGGCCTGCGGTCCGGCGCCCGGAATTTGAGAGCGTTACCGACCAGATTTTGAAAGAGCTGTCCCATCTGAAACTCGTCCGCGAGAATCGTGGGCATGGCATCCCAGGTGATGTCGGCCTTGCTCTCTTCCATGGCGACCTGCAGGTTTTCCAGCGCTCGATGCAACACTTTGTCGAGATCGGTCTCGTCGAATGGATTGCCCTGCGAGTCCAGCCTGGAAAACGTCAACAGGTCATCGATGAGTCCCGACATTCTTGCCGCACCATCCACGGCGAATCCGATGTATTCGTCCGCGTTCTCGTCCAATTGGCCCCTGTATCGCTTGGCGAGAAGTTGCGTGTAGCTCGCGACCATGCGCAACGGTTCCTGCAAATCGTGCGATGCGACGTAGGCAAACTGCTGAAGTTCGGAGTTCGAGCGGCTGAGTTCCGAAGCTTTTGCGGCCAGGGCGCTCTCCGCCTGTTTTCGTTCGGTAATGTCGCGCAGAATGACGGTGAGAATCTTTTCGCCTCCGAGGTCGAGCTTCGATATCGAAGCTTCCGCGGGGAATTCGGTGCCATTCTTGCGCAGTCCAAAGATCTCACGCCGCTCTCCCATCTTCCGTGCCGTTTCCGCAGATTGGCTGAATTCTCGAAGGTGATGCTGATGTGTATCGGTGAACCTGCGGGGCAGCAGCATATCCAGCGGCTTTCCATAGACGTCGGAGGCGGCATAGCCAAAGACTTTTTCCGCGCCCTGGTTGAAAATTGTGATCCGTTGTCCTTTGTCGATCGAGATGATCGCGTCATCCGCGATGTCGAGGATTCCCGAAAAACGCGCTTCGGAACTCCGGACGGCCTCTTCGGCCTGTTTCCGTTCTGTAATATCGCGGAGAATGACGGTGAAAATCTTTTCTCCTTCCAGTTCGAACTTCGAGATCGATGCTTCTGCCGGAAACTCGACGCCGTTCTTGCGCAGACCGAAGATTTCACGGCGTTCGCCCATTTTTCGCGCGGTTTCTTTGGATTGCCCGAAGTCCTGCAAGTGGGCCTGGTGGGTGTGTGTAAACCGGCCGGGAATGAGGACATCCAGCTGCTTGCCGAGTATTTCCGCGGATGTGTATTGAAAGATCCTCTCGGCGCCCTGATTGAAAAGCGTAATCTCCTGGGTGTTATTGACAGAGATAATCGCATCGTCCGCGATGTCCAGCAGGCCGGCCAGCCGGGACAAGGTGCGGAGTGTTTCCTCCGACCGTTGGCTCTCCGTGATATCGCGCGTGATGTTCGTAAAACCCCTCAGCTTCCCCGAGTCGTCTTTGAGGGCGGTGATGATGTTTTGCACCCGGAAACGACTGCCGTCTTTCCGGACGCGCCATGTTTCGGCCATCAGCCGCTCTCCGCTCAGGGCAGTTTGCAAATCCTGTTCCGGCTGTTCTCGAGCCCGGTCTTCAGCCGCGTAGAAAATCGAGAAGTGCTTTCCGATCGCTTCATCGCGCGAGTAGCCCTTCATGCGTTCCGCGCCGGAGTTCCACGTCAAGATATGACCCGTCGAGCTCAACATGAAAAAGCAAACATCCCGGAGACTGTCCGCCAGAAGCCGGTACTCGTCTTCGGTCTGCGGCAAATCCACGCCTATGACTCTCATATCTTTATCCATTGAGAATTCCTTTCCGTGCGCTCGGGCCTAATAGCACGTTCGTGACCAATCGAGTTTTCTGACATTCTGCGGAGACG
>DASXLG010000177.1 GCA_036496425.1 Terriglobia bacterium
GCAGTCAGATATTTTCCGACGCTGTCCTGGAAGTAGGCGATCCCGATGAGGTCCTGACCTTGTTGACGCGTATCCAGCTGTATCAGTCTCTGGCCGAATGTAACAAGGCCGCCTTCGACGGAAGTCAACTCCAGCACCCGGCCGTCAAATTCGGATCGAATCTCACGAGCCCGCTGAAGTTGCTTGCGATACCGGTCGATCGTTCGATTCAGGTCGTCGACCTGGTTTTCGTCCCGGATCTGAGCTTCGCTGTCCGACTTGTCCTGTTGCGCCTCACGGGTATCGAGTTCCTGGAGCTGCAGGTTCAGTTCAGTTACCGAGTGTTCGTCGTTTGCGATCTGCTGTTGTGCATCGAGAAAACTTTGTTCGGTTTGTACTCTGGAAAGATCCAGCTGCTGCTCCTGCAGGTCGAGCTCTTTCTGCCGCACCTGCATATTCTCGAATCGCAGACGGGTACTGCGCAGCGTGTCGTCGGAAGCGATTTTCTCGTCGCGCAAACGCTGGTAGGCGTCCACCCGCTGCTGCAAGTCTTTGGTCAGCTGGTCGGCCTCGCTCTTGGCCGTTACAGCGTTGTTTTTCTGAATTTCCAGCAGCCGGCTGTTAATGCCGTTGATCTGGCCGGCAAAGGTACGGCTCTTCGCAACATACGCGGAGAGATATTCGATCCGGCGCTTGAGCTGTTCACGTTGACGCTGGTAGGCGTTTTTCTGCAGCTTGCTCGCGGAGTTTCTTAAAGCCGTCAACTCTTTTTGTTGCCCCTGGAGATCCTGCAATTTCGCTTCGGATTCCTGAAGCTGACGTTCGATCACGGGCTGTTCCAGAATGCCGAGCAGGTCGCCTCGCTTTACAACATCACCCACCTTCACGAGCCATTGTCCGACCTGGCCATCGGCTGCAGCTTGAATGGGCACTACCGAGTTCGAGGCCATTAAAATCCCCTGCCCGCGGCCCGAACTGGGAAGCCGGCCGAAGATACTCCAGATCAGGGCAACGGCCAGCGTGGCGGCCAGAGTGTAGATCGCGATCCGCTTGAGTTGCCACATGCACCGGACGGGCTCATCGAGTTCTTCTGGCGACTTTAATTTGGCGAGTGCTTTTTGCCTAAATGCTATAGCCACAGCATCCTCCGCTCACATCAGCGGGTTCAAAGGGGTTGAAAATCATACTGAACCCGGACACCTTAGTATAGATTTCATTAACTCGCAAGGGCTCAAAGGGGGGATGCGGGGCGGGTTTTGCAAGGCACCGGCCGTGAAGATGTGAATGAATTGGAACAATCTGGAACAATCTGGAACAAGGCGCGGCCGGGGGAGGTCAGAAATCCCTGCTACAACGGGTGTTTGACCACGCCTGCTGGCATTACCTGGACAAGTTCTTCAACAGAGATTCTCCTCATCTCGCGCAAACTCGATGCCACCCGGGTCTCTCAATATAAAGATGTATCGATGACCGGACGACATCCAGGGCGCGGATACCGTCCCCTCCTTACCTGAGGCAACGAGCGTCGGCGGCTGGTCATCGACCTGAACCCAAATGTCTGCGTTCTCAGGGGCATGCCACAGTATATTTCGGTCGGGTCCGACCTGGATTCTCCATGGATCTGTGGAACTGACCGAGGTTTCACCCTTATATTCAGAACCTCGCGGGTTCTGGAAACCATAGATATACCCGTCTTCGTAGTCATGCCTTCCCCAGGTATTGGTGAATCGGTCGCGTTGAAGGTTGGCCAGCTGGTCTTTCGCCGCATCGGATCGGCCGTCGCGAAGCCCTGCCTCATACGCCGCACCGGCATGAGCGTCATAACAATTGGGGCTGTCCTGCGCTGCGCCAGGCGTGGCGGTAAAACACAGCAACCCGCAGACGAAACCGGCCAGCGTTAAAGATAAATGGTTATTGGTTGTCAAGCGTCCCCCCCTTTATGCGTCGTTGAACGCCTGCGATCTGATTTATTTTGCCGCAATCCAGATTCCGGAATGTAGCCCCGGGCGTGCCTGGCAAATAAAGTCGGTGAGTTGGACATTCCCCGCCTTTCCGAGGCGGGGTGGCTGCGCCATTAATAAAATGATCCCATTCCTTAGCGGCGCAGACGGGGCGGTTAGTAACTTCCAACAAAATCAGGTGCGCTCCCCGGTTCGTTGACAACCGCTATTACTGCTTGCCCTATCGGGCTTGCGCTTCGGTATTACTGCTTCGCGCCCGCCCCGCGGCTCTATTGCGGCTTTTCTCTCACCACCTCCGATGGTTTCTTATCTGTGCGCAACCCAAGATATCTTGGGTGCCGCAGTTTTCCCGCGCCGGTCCATTCTGTAAATCCGATCTGAGCGACGAATTTCGGTTGTACCCAATGGACGCCGGCCTTTTTCCGCGAATCGAAGATACAAGCCGGTGCCGGCCGTTCGATCGCCGACAGTTTCGTTTCGAGGTCCCTCAGGGTTTGCGTATCGAATCCGGTCCCAACTTTACCGGCGTATAAAAGCTTTCCCTTTTCATAAAACCCAACGAGGACGGCGCCGATGCCGACGCGCTGTCCCGCCGGCTCGGTGTAGCCGACGATGACGAATTCCTGCTGGTTTTCGCACTTGAGTTTCTGCCAGTCCCACGAACGCCGATGGACGTACTCGCTCGCGGCGCGTTTGGCAATCAGGCCCTCCCATCCTTTCTTACAAGCTTCCCGGTAATAGGATTCACCCTGCGCCCCTCGATGCCTGCTCAGCCGAAGGGGGTCATCAACGGCGAACGCCTTTTCGAGCAGTTCCTTCCGGTAGCGCAGTTCCAGATGCGTCAGATCGCAGCCCTCCAGAAACAGAACATCGAAGATGTAATAAAAGGTGGGAACGCGCTTTTGCTTCCGCTTCTGGAGCAGCGAGAACCGGCTCACGCCGTGTTCTAACGCAACGATCTCCCCATCGACGATGAAGCTGGAGGCGGGCTGGTGGAGCAGTCCCGAGATCAATTCCGGAAATTCGTCGTTGAGCCGGATGTGATTTCGCGAGAACAAGTCGAGCTTCGACCCTTTGCGGAATGCGAGACACCGGACGCCGTCCAGCTTGGGTTCGAAGATCCAATCCTTGTCCGAAAACGGTTCACGCACGAGTGTCGCCAGCATGGGATCGCACCATGCGGGTTGGGTCCGGCGCCGGATTTGCCTGGCAGCCGTCGCCGGCAACATGTTGAATATGTCGTCGAGTTTTGGCATCGCCCCAGCTACAGCGAAAGAGATTCCACGACGCGGCGGTGTGCGCGCATGGTTTCCATACCATCCACACCGGGCTGGCGGCCAAAGCCGCAGTAGAGCGCCACGCCAAATTCCTTCAAATATTTCGCGGCTGTCTTGTGACGGCGCTTCAGGCCTGCAGCGCCGTCCACCGGAAGCACAATTCCGAGAAAGACCCTTGCCTGCTGGGGCCGGAGTTCAGTGAGCGGGCGGAAGAACCGGTCGTCTTCGCTGCGCAGATACTTCGGCCCGGCCATGTGAATCCAATCGACGGTGCGGCCGGAGCCGGCGGCCGCGAAATTTGCCATTTGGACCAGCAACGCCAAATCGCGCGCTTCATACATCGGCCAATCAGGAAATGTGCCATAGCAGAGGTGATAACCCAGGAGGGCCTCTTCCGGAACGGCGCGCGAGAGACGCGAGACAGGGCCGGTGAATCGTTCCCAGGCAGCCATCACCCATCCAGGCCACGACGCCTTCGAGGTCATGCACCTCGTAGGAGATGTCCCATTGAATCGCCAATGCCGCCGGCGGAATCGCCTGCACCAGGCGCTCGATCTCGCGGATGACGAGATCTTCGTAGGCGGGCCCCGCCACCGCATAATCGGCCACGAAATCCGCTTTGAACGCGTTCAACGCGCTCGAGGGAAACGGCAAACAAACCTGAAAACGCAAATCCGATGGGATGACTCCATCATCCTGCAGTTTTCGGAAGATGCGATAGGACGCTATCGCATCATCGATGCGCGGCCACGACGTCCATCGCATGTCTTTCACGCCCGCACGAAGCTTGAATATCGGAGTCTCATATGCATGCCGCGGAATGCCGGTTGGAGATTCCGTCTCCTGAACGAGTTCGACCTCCGGGTGCGGCCGGCAAAGCGTCTCCCGTTCGTAGCCCACCCACGCGCGCCGGGGTCCAGGCTCGCCGTCCGGTAACGCAAAGACAAGATCGCCGAACAACTCTGCGCCCGATCGGAATGCGGACTCTGCTGTGTCCATCGGCAGGCTGCCGACCAACAGCAATTGGCTACGGACTCGTGGCGACATATTCATAGCGGACTACTGCAGAAGTACGATGAGAACAACGGTACTACTGATAGCGGCATCTGGGGAAGGTTGAACAAACTTGCTAAAATAAAAGCGTGAAGTTTCGTAAGGAAATGCAGTCCAGAATCTTTAGAAGCTTTGGCGATGCGGAGGAAGCCGAGGAACAGTACTGGTTGTCGTTAACTCCGTCTGAACGCCTCGATATGATTTGGGAGCTCACGAAAGACGCATGGGCATTTACCGGGGAACGAGTTGCTGAATCCCGACTTCAAAGACATACTGTCCGCATTCATCGAACAAAAGGTTGAATTCCTGGTTGTTGGCGGATATGCCATGGCGGCTCATCGTCTGCCGCGGGCAACAAAGGATCTGGATCTCTGGGTCCGGCCTGCGGCGGAGAACGCGGAGCGCGTCCTCCGCGCGACAACTCAGTCGCGTTTGTCTCGTCTTTGCCGATCTTCCACGAGTTCAAATGGATTGTCGCAACGGCGGCAGCCTGGTTTATCACCCCGGGAACGATGCGAAGTGAATTCCAGCCATTTGCTGGGCGATGCGCACGACCTGGCAGCTGTAACCGAATTCATTGTCGTACCAGACGTAGAGCACGACGTTGCGGCCGTTGGCGATGGTGGCTTTCGAATCGAGCACGCCCGCGTGGCGTGAACCGACCAGGTCGCTGGATACGATTTCACTCGAAGCGATGTAGTCGATCTGTTCCTGAAGGTCCGGGCTGAGTGCGCAGTCGCGAAGGAAGGCATTGATTTCGTCCTTGGTCGTCGCTTTTTCCAGCGTCAGGTTCAGAATGGCCAGACTGACGTTGGGCGTCGGTACCCGGATCGCATTGCCGGTGAGTTTGCCCGCAAGTTCCGGCAGCGCTTTTGCGGCGGCCTTAGCCGCACCCGTTTCCGTGATCACCATGTTCAGTGGCGCGCTCCGGCCACGGCGCTCGCCCTTGTGATAGTTGTCGATCAGGTTCTGGTCGTTGGTATAGGAGTGAACGGATTCGACATGGCCATGCTCGATACCGAAGTGGTCGTGGACAACTTTGAGCACCGGGACAATGGCGTTGGTTGTGCAACTTGCAGCAGACAGAATTTTATCGTCATCGGTAATGGCGGCGCTGTTGATGCCGAACACAATGTTCTTCAGCGATCCCTTTCCGGGGGCCGTGAGCAGCACGCGTGCGACGCCCGGGCTTTTCAGATGCAACGAAAGCCCGGCTTCGTCCCTCCAGGAGCCGGTATTGTCGATCACAATGGCGTTCCGGATGCCGTATGAGGTGTAGCTGATCTGGTCGGGGGCTTCTGCGTAAATCACTTTGATGAGATTTCCGTTGGCGATAATCGCGCTATCTTCGGCCGCGATTGTGATGGAACCGTTGAACGGACCGTGCACGGAATCACGCCGCAGCAGCGCGGCGCGTTTTTCAAGATCATTGTTCTTGCCTTTGCGCACCACGATGCCGCGCAGGCGCATCTTGTTGCCGCTGCCTGTGCGCTCGATCAACAGCCGTGCCACCAGGCGGCCGATGCGGCCGAATCCGTACAGCACGATATCGCGAGGCTCCTTCAGAAGAGGATCCGTGCGGCCGACGACCGGCGCCAGTTCACGGCGCAGAAAGGCTTCGGGCGACATCGCCGCTTTTTCATCGAGATATTTGTTCGTGAGCCGGCCCAGGTCGATCCTCGCCGGCGCGAGGTCCAGGGATTCCATCGCCTGCACGAGTTTAAAGCTCTCCTGGATAGGCAACTCCTGGCCCGTGTATTGCCGTGCGAAACGGTGCGTCTTCAGGATATCCACGGTCGTGACATTGTTGATCGGACGGCCGTAAATGCGGAGCGCTATACCATTGTTTCGATAAAGCCTGCCGATGATGGGAAGAACGAGCTCCGCGAGTTCCTGTCGCTGAGTCCAATTCTGCAAGTGAAGATCCGATTCCACGCTGCCCATAATGTTTCAACTCCGCTGTCTGTTTGCACGCCCGGTCATACCATACGTCAAGCATGAAACGTTGTCATCGGGGTCCCGCCGCGCCCATGGTCGAAAGGCAGTCTTGAATCAGGCTGGATTTTTCGAGGCACTGGAGAAACGAACGGGACTTAAGCTGGAGAAAACCTGGCTTCCGGGAACAGTCATCGTGATCGATCACCTGGAGGAGAAACCGAAGGAGCCTTAATGTCCGGGATCTCGGAATGATAATCGCGGCCATTCTTCTAATCCTGCAGATTGCAAACGCGCCTGTTGCGCCGCTGCAGCAATTCGATGTGGCATCGATCAAGGCGAACACGGTGACGCCGGGATGTCCGCCGTTCCGCTGTGGCGTGACCACCATGCCCAGGAGCGGACGGCTGATCATTCAAAACTATTCGTTGCGCTTGCTGATCCGCACCGCATATGGCATAGGTGTAGACGACATCCATGGCGGTCCGGCCTGGCGCGATGACGATAAATTCGACATCGAGGCCAAAGCCGGCGGTCCGGTTGAGAACGATCGAAGTCTTTTCCTCATGCTTCGCCAGCTGCTGGCCGACCGCTTCAAGCTCAAGCTGCATTCGGCAACAAGAGAGGCTCCGGTGTATGCGCTGGTTACCGGAAGCGGCGGCTTGAAAATTCGAAAATCACAGGACGGCATCTCCGCGCCGCGCGGCCCGCTGGGAGTCGGCACTTTGCAACTGCTTCGCGTTGACGCCGATCAGCGCCGGATCACGGGAACCGCCACGATGACGGAGTTCGCAACGTTCCTCTCTCGAATTTCGGGCAGGAGCCTCGTCGATCCCGGCCGCCCGGTTCTGGATGAAACGAACGTCTCCGGAGGATTCGATATCAATCTTTCCTGGACGGCGGAGCCCGCCTTTGCCGGCGAACTCGATCCCGCGCTGATTTCAGCAATTCAAGATCGCCTTGGCCTCAAAGTAGAGGTGCGCAAGGGCTTGGCTGAAATCCTCGTGATCGATTCCGCGGAAAGACCTTCCCCGGATTAAAGCTTTCAAATCGCGCCGACTCAGGTAGCCATTGTTAGTTGTGGTTCAATCCCACGCGAGAACGCAGTACTCATGATTTGTCATGCGAAAAAGTACGGTGACGAGAGGACCTGCCGAATATCGAGGTCTCCGGTTGGGGGCGGATCCGGCAGCACGAGCCCCGGGTGGGCCTTTCGTTGCTGGTCTATAAAATTCTGCAACACAGGTTCGGCATAGATCCGGACGAATTCTTCCCGAAGGATGCGATGCAATAGATCCACGTCGCAGGCGTGGACGCCGTAGCTGTCGTGGACCATGGCAAAGTGGCGGAGGCCTTCGGCATAGAGACGATTGATCGTGAGCATCATATGGGCGGCATCCATCGAGTGAACCAGGTGTGCGACGATGCCGTCCACCTGCTTCCTCACGTCGATCTTCCGTTTCTCATCGAAGATGTAGACCTTAAGCCGGTGATCCGCCGTAGCCAGATGAACCTCTTGCGGTTCGCGGTTTTCATGAAGTACGAGAAAACCGGCGGGAGTGACCCACATCATGCCGCGATTTGCCTTCGCGATAATGCCGGCCACTTCGCGAAGCCATTCCATGATGCGGCCCGCCTCGACCGCGACTTCGGGAATACACTCCACCAGTAACTTCGCCAGATACATCGCGCATTTCTTTGGATCCTTCAACGCTTTGATGGCGTCCTTATCGCATAAGTCTTCGTAAATCGTGTGGAGGGTCACGCCATACGGAGTCGTCATCGTTGCATTCTTGGCGAGGTCGCGACTCATGATGGCCAGTAGTTGCCGGGCGAGTTCGGCGTTCGGGCCATTACGCCTTACATCGGCCTCCATACGACCGCAGACCAGGTCGGATACCCACTGATAGATGTCTTCTGGTTTTTCAAAAGGCATTAATTGATCGCTGCGCCCTGTCGGGCTTGCATTCGCTCCGCTCATGAGATTCGTTGCGCGACCGCCGATCGGGTCCAACCCCATGGCGCTGAGATGCTGATAGCCGTTGCATGAGCCGTCCATGCTGATCGGCAGATGCGAGATCATGCTGGGACCTTCTTCTTTATAGCGTGCCCATTCAAGACATGCGGCCAGAAAGAGCCATGGGTGGTCGGCATCCGTCCAGAAACGATGCATCATCAACGGATTGGTTGCGAAGTCCAGGATCTCCTCTTCGTTTTCCCGAACCCAGGCGATAAGTTCCTTATGGGACACCTTCTTCCCCTTCCAATAACAATTGGCGAGGTGGATCGCCAGCCAGTACGCTCCGCGTTCGCCCAACGGCTTGCCGTCGGCATACTCGATCAGCGCCCGCCCGCCGTCGTCGGACTGTGGATTCATCAGTTTAGGCACAGGATAAGCGCGTCCGCGATGATCCACCTGCCATGGAAAATAGAATGACTCCTCAACGGACAGCCGAACCGACTGCGCAAAGCGGAACGCCATCGTTTGCTCCAGACCCTTCCGTTGGTCCTCTTTCTCCAGCCTGAAAAACGGGAGCCCTGCGATCCATGCGTCGCGCTGGAACCGGTAGATCGGCTGATTGATCCGGTAAGGCGTGTTTTGCATCGCGTTCACGGCCGCGTAGACCTGCGACAGGTCCGCCTTCTCGAGACGTTTTTGCGCTTTTTTGCCCAGCTGACGCTTGCAAAATGTCATCGGAATCGACAGGTAGCCGCCTTTGGAAAGCGACGTCCATGGTTCGGGCTCCACGATCATCGGCACATAGATCGGATCGAACAGATCCAACGCCTCCGGCGTCTGTTCGGCGATCCAGGTTTCGGCAGCGTCCGTCATCCCGATCCGATGCGGCGTCCTGAAGTCCTGACCGAAGCCCCCCTGGTCCTCCTTGTATTCGAAGATCGGCTGACCTTCGAAAACGGCGTACCGAAGCGCCAACGAGATCAGTTTTGCACCAAGTTTATACGCGCGCAGGTTGTGTGCCCAGTCGTCTTCGTCATCGACCAGTGCGGCCCACGCTGCCGCCCGTTTTGCCGCGTTGCGGCTTCGGTTGCGGCCGATCAAAAGCTCAGCAACGTCCACCGCCCGATGATTCGCCAGGTCGGAGAACCTTTCGATCCGGCAAAGCTGGCCGATCTCGTAGGTGATAGGAGTGAGGCGGGGTGGAAGGCAGGTCTCCAACTCCGATCGAGTGATCATGTTGAATAAGGTGCCGATCGTGATCAGTGCCAGTTGCTCGGCGCTGAGAGACAGCAGAGCCAGTCCCCAGGCGGGAAGCGTCTTCTTAGACGTCTTCAGGATCTCCTGTTCGGCACGGATGGCGTCCGCGAGCAACGTCAACACGATCCCCAGCAAATTCCGGTATGGCCTGGTGTCGGTCGCGTCCTGGTATTC
>DASXLG010000178.1 GCA_036496425.1 Terriglobia bacterium
TTGCATCATTAGAAGTTGCTGCATTTCAAATTTAGAACTGCAAAAACTTCCAATGTTGCAATGATGCAATAAGATCCCTTCTACTGCTGCGCCGGGCCGCGGACCACCTGAATGAATCCATCCGGCCTGATCCACTTTTGAAAGGCGGCTCGCACCTGCTCGGCCGTCAGATCAAAATAGCGGCTTGCCGCCCGGGTCGGTTCGTCCAGGGGCAGGTCCATCTGGGCTCTTGCGAGAAGTCCTCCGGCGACCGAGTCTTCACTCGATTCCCGGAGCGGAATCTGGCGGAGCAAAAGCGCTTTGGCCTGTTGTAACTCGGCGGGAGTGACATCTGTCTTTTGCATATCGGCAAGATCGCGGGCGATTAAAGCGGCAGCCTTGGAGGAATTCTTTGGATCACAGGCGTAGGTCACGGAATAGGTTGCGCGCGAGCGTGTCGCCTCGAACCGCACGTCCACGGTGTAGACATAGCCGGTCACTTGCCGGAGATCATGATAGAGACGTGTCGCATAGAAGCCGCCGCCCAGAACGTGATTCGCCAGATCCAGCGCGTAGTAGTCGGGATTGTAGCGGTTCATTTCCACCTGTTCGGCCAGCGTCACGTTGTCCTGCAACTCGCTTGGATCCGGAACATTCACGGCCGAGACCTTGTTTACCGGCACAGCCGGAAGAACGACATCCGGTGCATTGCCAGGCGCCTTCCACGAGCCGAACCATTTGTCGATCACCGTTCGCGCCTCGTCTGGCGAGACGTCTCCGATGACGACAATCGTGGTCAAATCCGGGCGAATCGTAGCGGCGTGATACTGTTTCAGATCATCTAACGTGATGTTGCCGATCGTTTTTGGCGTGACTTCCCGGAGTCCGGCATCACCGGCGGGCAGCAACCCGTCGATCACCGCGCGCCGCGCCCGGTAGCCCGGGCTTTCGAGATTGCCTTTAACGAACTCCGCCGTCTGTTGCTTGACGATGTCGAAAGCGTCCGCGGGTAAAGCCGGATTCAATTCGTTGTCGGCGAGCAGTTCTACTCCCCGCGAGAAATCGTTCTTGAGAGTACGCACCGAGAAATTAAAACCGGCTGTCTCGTTGGCCGCAATATCATCGAGTGCTTTTTGAAATGCCAGCCGATCCAGCGTCTTCGTCCCGTAGCTGAACAGATCTTCCAGAACGTCGTCTTCACCGTCTTTGCCCGCCGGGGTTTCAAGGTTGGGTTCATGCCTGACGTTTCCCAGGACCGTAATCGTCGGGCTGGTTTTGTCCGTCTTCACGATCAATCGGAGACCATTGGCGAGCTTCATATCCGCCGGCTTCGGCTCCGCCTTTGGCACTTCCACGGCCGCCAGCCTTCCCGCAGCCCACGATGGAAGGTCCACAGGTTTGCTTGGCGTTGAAGTGAGCTTCTCATCACCTCCGAAGCCCTTCGAGGCTACCGGGCCTCCGGAAGGCACCGGCTTTAAAATACCGACCACTGAATTGTCTTCGCGAAGATATCGCTTCGCAACGCGGTTGACATCGGCAAGGCTGACCTTGCGAATGGCAGCCACATCAGCATCGGGTGAATTGCGGCCCTCGGCGGCAAGCGCATCCGACCATACGGATGCCAAACCCGGGATTGAGTTGCGTTCGAATTCCGCGTTCGCGATTTCGGAGCGCTTCGCCGCATCGACGAGTTCGGCCGGCACGCCGTGGTCGGCATAGCCGGCCAGTATCTTTTTCACCTCAGCGACACTCGCGGGTCCATCGCCGCCGGCAGGCAGCGCCGTCAGGGCGTAAGCGACGCTCGCCAGCGGGTACGTCTCGGCCAGGCCGAATTCCGCTGCCAGCGCTTTTCCCTGTGGCACCAGAGCATATAAATCGGCGCGTTGGCTGGCCAGCACGTCGGAGAGGACCCGCGTTGCAGCGTAATCGGTTCCATGGGTTCCCGGCATGCGGTAGGCAATGAAGGCCAGCACGTACGGCAGATTGCTGTCGAGCGTAAATGTCTCGGATTTGATGGGCTTCAATCCGATGGGCTGACGGCTCGGAATCGGGCGCCTGGGAATCGAACTATAGAAGTCTTTGACCTGTGCCAGGGCCGCCTGAGGATCGAGGTCGCCGACAACCACAAGCAACCCGTTGTTCGGCGCATACCAGTCGCGCGCAAATTTCTTCAGCATGGCGCCTGTAGTGGCATCGAAGGAATCCCTGGTTCCCAATGCATCGTGCGCATATGGAGATCCCGGGAAGAGATCCTCATTGAGGCGTGTGATGAATTTGTAAGTCGGATTCGAGAGGTCCCGCGCGACTTCCTGCTCGATCGCGCCGCGCTCCTGATCCCATTCCGTGTCGGCGTCCTCGATGTGTTGCATGCATGCCGCGTCCATCCGA
Source organism: Terriglobia bacterium (assembly GCA_036496425.1). NCBI lineage: Bacteria > Pseudomonadati > Acidobacteriota > Terriglobia > Terriglobia bacterium. The sequence goes on from DASXLG010000178.1 coordinate 2,368, forward strand.
AGCGCGATATCCAGATCTGCTGCCGGAACCGTTGCGAAATACTGCGTTATGTTCTGCTGCGTGTCGGCATTATTAAGCCCGCCAAGCTGCGCATAGATGGCGGATGTCTGATCGGCTGAAACTCCTTCACAGCCGCGGAAGGCCATATGTTCCTGCGCGTGCGCCATGCCGGGGAAGCCGGCAGGCGTTTCATCAGCTCCTACGAGATAGTTCTCTTCCACCGTAACGACCGGCGCCAGAGGATTTCGGATGATTACTACCCTCAAACCATTACTTAGAGTGGCTCTCGTAACATTGGAGGGCACTATGTTCGTCTGTGAAGAGGAAACCTGCACGCCGCAGAGCAACAATAAGACGATGCAACAAATGCGATGTTTCATCGGAAGACTCCAGTAATAGTTATACGCCGCCAACGTCGAAGGGAGCCAAAGAAGTGTTAGCCGCAGATGACGCGGATGACGCAGATGGGGCCTTTTCTGCGTCATCCGCGCCATCTGCGGCTAACTGCAAAACCACGCCACAGTCTGTTTCAGTTGTGTTCCCAGGGGTCTGGCCGTAATCTTCCGGTCACGGGAGGAATGATGTTCCTGCGACGAATCACCTTTTATTTGTGGATCCTGGCCGTGGGCTGCCTGCCTGTCCTGTTGGCGGCGCAGGCGCGCCGTTCCGCGACATGGTTTGAGGGCGCCCGCCTGATCATCGGGGATAAGAGTCCGGCCATCGAGAGCTCGGCGTTTCTGGTCGAGGGCGACTCCTTCACCTGGGTCGGCAAAAAAGGCGAGCGCCAGCCGCCGCCGAATGCCATACGGGTGGATCTCACCGGAAAGACCGTGATTCCCGCACTGATCGACGGGCACAACCACATTGGTCTTGTGAACGAGAGAGACGGCACGAACAAGAAGGCAAACTATACACGCGAAAATCTTGTCGACCAGCTTCAGCGCTACGCCTACTACGGAACCGGAGCGGCAATGAGCATGGGGCTCGAAGCCGATCAGGAGCTCGCCTACAGGCTTCGTGACGAGGTCATTCCGAATGCGGCAAGATTTCTTACCGTCGGGAAGGGAATCGCGGCTACGCCGATGGCGGGCCCTCCCGGCGAAGCCCGGCTCGGTATTCCCTACGGCGCGGCCACGCCCGAAGAAGGCCGCACCCATGTCCGCGAGCTCCATGCCCGCGGTGTGCATTTCGTTAAGATCTGGGTCGATGACCGGGAAGGTGCTGTACCCAAGCTCAAGCCTGAGGTCTACCGCGCGATCATCGATGAAGCTCACAAATCAGGTATGGAAGTACTCGTACACCTCAGCCGGACATCGGCGCTGCAAGATGCGAAGGACCTGTTCAAAGCCGGCGTGGATGGATTCGTCCACACCGTCCGTGACCGCGATGTCGACGCCGAATACATTGCATTGGTGAAGCGGTATCCGAAAGTCTGGACAGGGCCGAATATTCCGGGCCCAGGCGAGACTGAAGACGACATCGCCATGCTGTCGGAAACGCTTCCGGCGGCCACCATCCTTACGATGCGGCGCCAGCTCGCGGAACGGACCGCCGCCGGAAACCCGCCGAATGCGCTGTTCGAACTCCATTGCCGTAACGTGAGGAAAATTCACGATGCCGGCATGGTCATTGGACTTGGAACCGACGGCACCGGCGATGGCTTCGGACCGCTTCAACAACTCGCTTACTACGGGCGTTGCGGTTTTACAGCGGCGGAAGCGATTCAGGCCGCTACGTCGGTAAACGCACGGATTCTCGGATTGACGCGAATGGGCACAGTCGCCGCCGGCAAGGAAGCCGACTTCGTCGTCCTGGATGCCGATCCGCTGCAGAATATTTCGAACACGCGCAGGATCAACAAGGTTTATCTCCGAGGTACTGAGGTGGATCGCGCCGGGCTGCGAAAGAAATTTATGGGTAACTCCTAGGAAAAGAGAGGTAAAAGAGGTCGCGGTAGGGATGCCGATCACTCGGCACCCCCCGCACAGATCCGTACGAGCGGGATTACCGCATACGGCTCCTACCTTGGATGAAGCTTGGCGAAACGCTGCTCAGGATACGGGTGTTGGAGGCGAGGCACCGGAACCCAGCGTTCGGACAGTCTCAGGAACTGCGTCCACCGAAGCCGGCCGCACTGACTGCGGCGCCGGAGGGTGCGCAGCCATTGACGCTGAATCTGGCGGTAGAAGTGACCGAGCGTATCCAGATTGCCAGGAACCGCATGGTACAGGTAATAGCCTGTTACCACGCGATGCAACCATTCACCCGTGAGAGCGACCGGTTCATGCATGCGCTGTCGGAGCGCGACCTTGATTTGCCGCAACTTTTCCGTCATGCGCCGTTTCGCCGTCTTTCTCCAGACAATGAAGCTGCCGTTCGAACGACGCTTACCGCAGATATGGACGAACCCGAGAAACGTAAACGTTTCCGGCTTGCCCTCTCCACGTTGACGCCGATTCGATTCCGCCTTCTGGCCAAACTCGATCAGCCGAGTCTTGGCGTCGTGCAGCTCCAACCCGAATTTGGCGAGCCGGTCCTTGAACTCATTCAAAAACTGCTCCGCTTCCTGCCGGTGTTGAAACCCCACCACAAGGTCATCGGCATAGCGCACGACAATCACGTGACCACGCGCGACCTTGCGTCGCCAAGCTTCTACCCAAAGATCGAAGGCGTAATGCAGGTAGATATTCGCCAGCAGGGGCGATATCACTGCACCCTGCGGCGTACCTACCTTCGTCTCCGACCACTCGCCGGCTTCGGAAACTCCAGCCTTCAACCATTTCTGAATGAGCCGGAGCATTCTCGGATCGGCGATCCGATGCTCTACAAACTTGAGCGTCCATTCGTGACTCATATTGTCGAAGAATCCGCGAATGTCGGCATCCAATATCCAGTTCACCGGCTTCCGCATAATGCCCACTGCCAGCGCATCCAACGCCTGGTGAGCTCCGCGTCCCGGCCGAAACCCGTAAGAGAATCCTCGAAAGTCGACCTCATAAATCTCGTTGAGGATTGTCACCACGGCCTGTTGAACAATCTTGTCTTCCAGCGCCGCAATACCCAACGGCCTTTGCCGGCCATCGCTTTTCGGTATGTAGACTCTCCGTGACGGTTTTGCCCGGTACGCGCCGCGGTGAACCCGGCTGTGGAGATCGGGCAACCGATCGTCCAATCCGGTTTCATACTCCTGCCACGCCATCCCATCGATTCCGGGCGCTGCCTGTTTCTTTAAGGCATAGTAACTGTCCCGCAGCAGATCGATCGTGACGTGATGCAAGAGTGCAGTGAACCGTTCCTGTCTTCTTTCCTTTGCAACTCTTCGCACACCCTGAAGTCCCTCAGGCACGCCGTGTTTCTCGCTCTGTGTCGAGGACATGGGGTCCTTCATGATGTTCTCCTTAGTCTGCGGCCTTCCCTCCCCCTCCTCCGCTGACGTCGTTTCCGCCATTGTTCGGAGAGTTCATCGGTACTATGCCGCAGTCCGACTCCTCACCGGCGTTCATGCGCGTCTTCAGCTTTCGCCTTCACGCACCGGCCTGTTCACTTCCTTCAGGCGCCGACGAGGTCTCCCGGTTCTCGTGCATATTGTTTCTTCGCGTGCACGGGGTCTTCGACTACGCGGGATACCATCAACACTCGCGAAACCGTCTTGATGATTGTGGCCTTCCCCATCTGTCCACAGGGTCAGCATCCCAATTGGCTTTTTCGCAGCTCTATACCCGGCCCACGAATGCCTCTGTCTACGCTTCGACCGCCACCTCACGATGACTGCCGCAAGACTCGAGGTCAGGATGGTTCGCTACTCCTTTCCTGCAGGACTCTTTCATTCCCGACAACATGCCGGTTTATCCCGGCGCACGGACAGTGAGTAATTTCGGGTGAAATTGCTCACTGTCCCTCTTTTTATTTCTGCAGCTAATATTTAAGGATGAACGATGTCTACACTCTCGGCTTCTCGAATCGGAGTTGGGAGGACACCCTGGACATATTGAGAGCCTTCAACATTCAGCGGCTGGTGGATATCCGGACATTGCCGGGTTCAAAACACACGCCGCAGTTCAATCTGGAGCATCTCCAGGCAGAGTTGCCAAAGTCCGGAATCGACTACATCCATATGAAGAGCCTCGGCGGTCTGCGCAAGCCTCGTAAGGACTCCACCGTCAATAGCGCCTGGCAGAACAGCGGATTCCGCGGCTATGCCGATTACATGCAGACGCCAGAGTTCGAGGCCGCACTGGATGAGTTGATCGGACTTTTTAAAGAAAAAACCAGCGTCTATTGCTGCACCGAAGCGGTTTTCTGGCGATGCCACCGCCAGCTGGTCTCGGACGCGCTGCTGGTCCGCGGCTACACCATCGGTCACATCTTTTCAGCTTCAAAAGTCGAGGCGCACAAGCTGACAAAATTTGTGAAGGCAGAAGGGACACGCGTCACGTATCCTAGCCTGATATGAAGGACTTGACGGACCACGCACTGAACATCGCCCAAATCGAGGGAGCCCGTTATGCGGACATCCGCATTCTGGACCGCCGCGAGCAGGTGGTCAGCGTCAAAAACGGCCATGTCGACGGTATCGGCGATCAGGACAGCCAGGGTTTCGGCATCCGGGTCCTGGTCGGCAATTCCTGGGGATTCGCCGCCAGTGCATACCTGCACCGTGCCGAAATCGAGCGAGTCGCGGCGACGGCCGTGAAGGTTGCGCGCGCCAGCGCGCTGGTTCCGGGCGAGAAGATCGATCTGGGGCCGGCCGTCAGCAGTACCGGCAAATACACCACTCCCATCCAGATCGATCCATTCAGCATCCCGCTCGAGGAGAAACTCGACCTGCTGTTTCGCGCCGACGCCATAATGCGCCGCAACGCGGGCGTCAAGGTCGCCGAAGGCAACGTCCTGGCTATCCGCAATCACAAATTCTTCGCGAACTCGGAGGGTGCATACCTCGAGCAGGTGATCTGTGAGACCGGCGGCGCCATCGCCGCGACGGCCGTGAACGATACCGAAGTGCAGGTTCGCTCGCATCCGAATTCCTTCCGCTATCAAGGCACGGGCGGGTGGGAATATGTGACCAGTGCGGACTTTGTGGGCAATGCCGAACGGGTCGCCGAGGAGGCCGTGAAGCTTATCTTTGCAGATGTCTGTCCAACCGGTGACACAACGCTCATCCTTGGCAGCTCGCAACTCGCACTGCAGATCCATGAATCATGTGGTCATCCGACCGAGTTGGACCGGGTCTACGGGACAGAAGCCGCCTTCGCGGGGCGGAGTTTTCTGACCACCGACAAACGAAATCATTTCAAATATGGTTCCGGGATTGTGAACCTGACGGCCGACAGCGTCCGGGCCACAGGGCTTGGAACGTTCGCCTGGGACGACGAAGGTATACCGGCATCGAGCACGCCACTCGTGAAGGACGGCGAGTTTGTCGGTTATCTGATGTCGCGCGAGACGGCTGCAAAGCTGGGTTTGCGCAGCAACGGCTGCATGCGCGCGGACGGCTGGAACCGGATTCCGCTGATCCGGATGACTAACGTTTCGCTGGAGCCGGGAACCTGGGAACTCGAAGACCTCATCGCCGATACCGACGACGGCATTTACATGGAAACCAACCGTTCCTGGAGCATCGACGATATGCGGTTGAATTTTCAGTTCGGCACGGAAGTCGGTTACGAGATCAAGCGCGGGAAACGCGGACGCCTGTTGAAGAACTGCACCTATGCCGGGATCACGCCCGAGTTCTGGAACAGCTGTGATGCCATTACCAATGATAAATACTGGACGCTGTGGGGAACCCCGAACTGCGGCAAGGGCGAACCGATGCAGACGATGGGCACCGGGCATGGCGCCTCGCCGGCACGGTTCCGCAAGATAAAGGTTGGTGTTTTTCAATGAATTTTCGGCAGATTGCCGACGCCGTCCTGAGCGCCTCGAAAGCCGAACAGACGGAAGTGCTCGCGCTGGAGCAGGACGAAAGCCTCACGCGCTTCGCGAACAACTGCGTGCATCAGAACGTCACCGAGCGGAACGTCCAGATCACGGTCAGAGCGGTTATCGGAACGAAGATCGGCATTGCGGTTTCGAACGATACCCGGCCCGAAAGTCTCCGGCATCTGGCGTCCCGCGCCTGCGATGTCGCAAAACTTCAGCCCGACAATCCGGAGTTCAAGGGACTTCCGGAGCCGCAATCGGTGACGCCGGTCGCCGCGTATGATCATGCCGTGGCGGAATGCACGCCCGAGCATCGTGCAAAGACTGTCGGGATTATCTGCCGGAAAGCGGCTACCGCCGGTTGCTCTGCCGCGGGCTCCATGACGACATCGTCGCTTTCGATTGGAGTCGCGAATTCGAAGGGCGTTTCTGCAGAACATCGATCAACGCTGGCCGACGCATCCACCGTCATCATGGGCACCAATTCCTCGGGCTGGGCCCAGAATACCGGATGGCAGCTGCCCGCAATCGATGCCGAGGCTATTGCCAACGAAGCATTGGCGAAACTGCGTCTTGGAATCGATCCGGTCGATTTCGAGCCCGGTGAGTACGCGGTGATCCTCGATCCTTACGCCACCGCGGACCTTCTGGAAATGCTGGCATTCGACGGAATGGGCGCGCTTTCGGTACAGGAAGGACGATCCTGGATGAATGGCCGTCTCGGCCAGCGGATTATGGCGGACAGTGTGAGTATCATTGATGATGGATTGAACACCAGCGGCGTTCCGTGGCCATTCGATTTCGAAGGCGTCCCGAAGAAAGTGGTTCCGATCGTTTCTTCCGGCGTCGCGCTGACGCCGGTTTACGATTCGTTCACCGCGGGCCGGGAATCGGACAAACACTCCACCGGCCATGCAACGCCGCCATCGCCGCAAGGGCGATTCGGGCCCGCGCCGATGAATCTATTCCTGCGGCCGGGAACGACATCAATTGAAGCGATGATCAAATCCACCAAGCTCGGGCTCTATATCACGCGCTTCTGGTATACGCGCACGGTGCATCCCCGCGACGCCGTCGTCACCGGCATGACTCGCGACGGCACGTTCGTCATCCGCAACGGTGAGATTGCGCATCCCGCGAAATCGCTCCGCTTTACGCAGTCCTACGTCGACGCGCTCAAGTACACCGAAGCCATCGGCACCTCGCCGCGATTGCTTCGCTCCGGTTTCGGCGGCGCGACGAGCGTTCCCGCCGTGAAACTGGCGCGGTTCCGATTCACGAGCGCGACGAAATGAGCGGGCTGATCTATTTGTTTCTCACGCTGGTCGCCTTCAGCGCCAACCAGGGAAGCGCTGTCCGGCTGACGATTCCAAATGAGGCAGGAGTGAAAGCGCTGGAAGTCGTCTGGGAAACAAAGAAAGTACCGGCCTTTCTTGAAGGAGATCTGTGGGTCACCATCCTCGGTGTTGATCTGGATACGAAGGCCGGGAACCATATAGCGGATGTCCTGCTGACGATGACGGACGGGCACATCGAAAAGCGCGAAGTCACGGTTCAAGTTGTCTCGAAGAAATATCCGACAACGGAACTTCAGGTCGAGGATAAGTATGTCGAATTGAATAAGGCGGACCTTGCCCGCGCCAATCGGGAGAGCAGGGAGACTGCCGCCATCTACGCCAGGATCACGGATCAGATGCTTTGGACGCAGCCGTTCGCCATTCCCATTCCCGGCGAGACCTCCGGGACTAATTTCGGTCATCGGCGAGTCTTCAATGGTGAGCCCCGCGCCCCTCATGCCGGAGCGGATTTGCGCGCGAAGACGGGAACGCCGATACACGCAACGAACCGGGGGCGTGTGGTTCTGGCGAAGAGTCTGTTTTTCACCGGGAACACTGTCATCCTTGATCATGGACTGGGAATTTATTCGCTCTATGCCCACCTTTCGCGTATCGATGTGAGAGTGGGTGAAGTTATCAACAATGGACAACAAGTGGGTCTTTCCGGCGCTACCGGCCGCGTGACCGGCCCGCACCTGCATTGGGGAATGGTCGTGCAGGGCGCGCGCGTTGATCCTTTTACTCTGGTGAATATCAAATAACATGTTCGACTTTTTCAAACGCGGTCAATCGCCATCCCAGAGACAAATCGACAAGCTCGTCAAGCGGCTCACCGAAGAGCAGGGTGAACGCGGGCCACGCGAGGAAGCCGCAATGCGCCTCGCTGAATGGGGAACGCCGGATGCGCTTTATGCGCTTCTGAAACGTTTTACGATGTCCAGCAAAACACTTTCCGAGGACATCGACGAAAAGCGCGTCGTGGTCCGGATGCTGGTCGAGAAGGGTCATGATGCGGTCGAGCCTATCCTCCGCTTTGTCAGTTCCCACCATAATGTCGAGTGGCCTATTCAGGCGCTTTCCGAAATCCTTCCCCGGGAAGAGCTGGTTCCGAAGCTGGTCGGCGCACTCGAAAAGGTTGCGGCCGGCAGCGAATTCACCCCGCCCCAACACAAATCGGATTTGATCCGCGCGATGCGAGGGCATGTCACGCCGGAAATTGCGGCCGTGTTGGGCCGGTTCATGGCGGACGATGACGACGACGTTCGCATTGCGGCAATCGATGCCTTGTCCGAAGTCGGAGAAGAGATGCGCGAGCCGCTGATCGAAGCATTTCTCCAGGCCGAAGAGCGGCCGCGGATCCGGATCAAGATCGCAGAAATATTTGCGGATCATGACTGGCCTGTGAAAGGATACCGGCCGAGGATCGAAGAAACACTGCCGGAAGGATTCCACCTCTCCGCGAAAGGACTGATTCGGAGGAGATAGTTTTGGAGATTCGCAAAGCCCGCTCGTGGGCGATCTTCTGCATGGCCGTGTGGCTGACAGGGACTGTCGCCATGGCCATCGTCGCCACCGAAAATTTTTTCAGAATCGACCCGCTTCTCGATGCGCAGCCGAACCCTGTTTTTGCCTCAGATATCGAAAAGCTCGGCAGGGACGCCATTCACGACGTCATGTATTACTACTCGTCGGAACTGAACCGGTTGTATTTTCAGTTCTGGAACCTGGCGCAGCTGGCCATCGGAATTCTGACGTTGTGGTTGATTGCGAGGATCCCCGGCGCGGAGCGCGCGAAGTGGGAAGTGGTGGCGATGCTGGGTATCGTGTTGTTTCTGACCGTCCTGATTACGCCGCGGATCGTTTCCGTCGGCCGCTCGCTCGATTTTGTTCCGCGGACGCCGCCGCCGGAGGGTTTGCGGACGTTCGGATTGCTGCACGCGGCGTATACGGTGTTCGATGGGATTGAGTTGATCCTGGGTATTCTGGTGACGTTGAAACTGGTGCACTCAAAAGATTAATTTTTAAATCTGCAACGTCGGCCCACCAAAGTTGATTAAATTTCCCCTTATCGAATTCCGCCCATCAACTTCCGGACAGGCCTCACCAGCACCCCAAGGACACCCGCCGCAACCAGCGTCACCACGGCGACATAACCAAACAGGGTCGGCAATGGCAATGTGGTAAAGAACCCCGCCGTCCAGCCGGCCAGCTTATCGCCGACGGCAATCGATAACAGCCATACTCCCATCATGAGCCCCACAATCCGCACAGGGGCGAGCTTCGTCACGATGCTCAGCCCGACGGGGCTCAACGCGAGTTCCCCGATCTCGATGATGAAGTAGCCGCCGATCAACCACCACGGGCTCACATGAAGACCGGGCACGCTCTGCGCCAGACGCGCAGCCGGGACGAGCAGTAAAAAGGAAAGCCCCGCAAACAACAACCCGATAGCGAACTTCGCCGGACTCGACGGCTCATACTTTCCCAGCCGGACCCAGAGCGCCGCCATGATTGGAGCAAGAATGATAACGAACACCGCCGGGACCGCCTGAAACCACGACGAGGGAAACGAGACGCCAAATATGCTGAGCCGTGTGTAGCGATCCGCAAAGAGGTTCAACGTCGATCCGCCCTGCTCATAGGCGCCCCAGAACACCGCGGCGAATACAAACAGAATCGCGATCGTTGCCAGGCGTCTCCATTCCGGCGTCGAGGATCCGGTCACGACGGCCTGCTTCTGCTTCACGGACAGCTTGTTCAGAGCCGGCCGCAGCCGTTCCTTTCCGAGAACGTACTGCGTCAATCCGAGCGCCATTCCAACGCCCGCGCACGCGAAACCGATGTGCCAGTCGACTTTCTGCGCCAGATATCCGGCAATGATCGGGCCGAGGAAGGCGCCGAGATTGATGCCCATATAGAAAATCGAAAACCCGGCGTCACGTCGGCTGTCGCCCTCTTCGTAAAGCGAACCTACCATCGCACTGACATTCGGCTTCAACAGCCCGGTGCCGATAACGATCAATGCCAGTCCGCTGTAGAAGAACGGCAGCGCTCGGAAGGCCAGCGTGAAATGTCCGGCGGCGATGATGATTCCACCGATCAGCACGCTGCGATACTGTCCGAGCCCGCGATCCGCGGCGATTCCGCCGAGGATTGCTGCAGCCCACGCACTTCCCGTGTAGGTGCCGTAAATCGAGGCAGCGCGTTCGACCGGAAATCCCAGCCCTCCGGCGGCGGCGGGCGCCGTCATATAAAGGATGAGAAACGCGCGCATCCCGTAGTAGCTGAAACGCTCCCACATTTCGGTGAAAAACAACGTGCTGAGGCCGCGCGGATGGTGGACTTTTCCGGACATGAACGAGTGAAGTTACCACAGTAGCGCGAATGGTAAGAATTTTAAACCGGGATCGCCGGCGCAGGACCGGCGAAGGCGTGGTGGGTTTTCTGTAATGGCGGACAAGCGTTCCGGCAAGAGGTAACGAGCCGGAAGCAGGCTGCCCAAGAAATCTTCGGCGAAAAAGAAGTTTATCCTCTGGCTGGAGCGACAGGAGAGCATCCGGTGAGTTCTTCAACGGATGCCCTTCCGATGTCGCTCCGATTTTCCCCCTACTTCGCCGTGCCGCCAACGCTGCGGTCAACCTGCTCGGCCTGGCTGAGATGTTTTTGCAGAGTCGGCAGGAGTTCACGCGCGATCTCCGCATCATTGGCGCCGTTTGCGCCAGGCTTTTGCCGTGATGTGTTGGCTGAGCTTCCGGTGCCGGCTTCGCTCTGAAATGTCTGGACGGCCACCCGGTGATCGCGCACCATCGCATCCATATAGGCCTTATCGAATTGGGTTCCCGTCAGCTTGGAAAGCCTATCGGACGTCTGTTGATGTTGTTTGGTAAGTTGGACCGAACCTTCCGAAGTACCCGCGGCGTTTCGCAATTTTTGGAGCGCCTGCGTGTGGTCCTGAACCATCATCTCGGCATACTGCTTTACTTTCGGATCCTGGGCTTTGCCCTGGGCCATGCGGCCAAGATCGATTTCCGCCTGATTCATTTCAATCGCTTTGCTCAAAAAAGGATCAGTTGCCGTTCCCTGCTGATTGTTTTGGCCACGGGCCGCGGGCGCGAGCAGCAGCACGATCGAAAATACCAAAGAAAATATCCAGCATGCATTCTTCATGTATTTCTCCCTATTTTTTCGTTTTCGAAATGCGAAAGAAAAGCCACGGCAAATTACCTGCCGTGGCTCGAGACAATAGAACCAACTGTTTGGCCGGTCTCCGATGCCGACAGGAAACCTTCGTTGCCACCAGAGAAACCCGGCGCGCCGGAACTGTCAGACAAATCCTCACGTCCGCATCAGTGTGAAGCGCACAGAGAGACGGGTACATCGCCGGATTCCTGCTTCAAGCGCGGTTCGATCTAACGGGGCGCCGCTCCCGTATTCGGAACCATCTATGCGGCATCGCTTTCCATGTCCGCCATCAGTTCACTCTTACGGTCCGCCAGCTCCTGGCCAAGTTCGCGTAACCGTGCCGCACCCAGGGTTTTCCGGGCTTTAGGAAACATTTCGGTCTCTTCCTGTTCAGCGTGATGTTCGATGAGATCTTTGAGCACCTTGGCTTTGGCCGCGAACTTTTCCGAGGCGGTATCGGTGCTCTTAATTTCGGGCATGACCAAATCGACAACGTGGTGCTCTTCCAATGCTTCGAAGTAGAGGCGTGCCTGGGATTCCTGCCGGATGGCGTCCTTGAATGCCGGGTAAAAGATTTCTTCCTCGATCTGCGTGTGAACCGTTATCTCGGTTTCGACCTCGGCCAGAAGCTCATCCCGTTCCTCTGTATCGTCCTCTGTGGTTTTTTCGAGACGCTGCAGCAGCCCTTTGACGTTTTTATGATCTTCCTTGAGAAGAGCGATCGCGTCCTTCCGTGATTGTCCCGTATTAGAGCGTTTGCGCGATTTTGCCGCCATATGTAACTCCTTTCCCCACGAATAATTTCTGCATTTGAAATACCAGCTGTGGACCTGGCCCGGAACGCTACGCGGCTTCCTGGTTTCCTTCTTTTGTGTACGCCGCTCGAAGCAGGCGGGCTGCTTTGCCGGGACCACCGTGCCGGAGGACCTTGAATGTCCGGCCCTGCACTTTGTGGTAGGCGATGAAGAACTCATCGATTTCTTTCAAAAACGTCCGGTTCAGGTCACGAAGTTCCCGAACATCCGAATGGGTATACGATTCTTCGGCTACAGCAATGAGACGGTCGTTCCTGTTTGTCTCGCCTTTCTCGGTCTGTTCGCCTTCGATTACGCCGATGAGTCTGCTTTCTACCCGGCATCCAGGAAAAGCCGGGGCATCCATAAGCAGAAGTACATCGATCGGATCGCCATCGTCCGCTTTCGTGCCAGGTATAAAGCCGAAATCATTGGGAAATATCATCCCTTCCGGCAGGACTCTGGACAGTTCTATCGCTCCGCTTTCGGGATCGAATGCGTACTTGTTTCGACTGCCCTTAGGTGTTTCAACGATGACCGTTACCTTCATGCGATTCTCCTTTCACGCGCATCGGGCCTCGGGCCGCGCAAAACCGGTCAGGTATGCGCCTCGTCCCAGGCGCTTAACTGCTCGTCGAAAAACCGGGTGATGACCTTGTCGTTTATGGCGTCACGCAGATGCATCAAGGCGTCGCGGGCGCCCGCGGGATTTTTCAACTTTTCGTTTACTTCCATGAGCAGTATCCATCCCTCGAGCAGATCGGGATTTGCCGCCACTGCTTCTGCTGCGGTGCGGGCTGCTTCGGCGTATCGGCCCTGGCTGCACTGGATCTTCGCTACGTAGTAGTGAGCAAGGCTCAGGTGCGGATCGTCCTTAAGAACCCTGGACAACAGTTTCATCGCGCCACCATAGTCCGCCTGCTCGGCCATGGCAATGGCGATATTGATATTGATGACAGGGTCAGTATCGTCGACGTTCTGCGCTCGCCGCAGGAACGCCAAAGCCGCATCCGGGCGGTTAAGGAGAACGAAGGTCCCTCCCAGGTCGGTGACCGCCTCGACATATGCCGGATACATCCGGATGGCGGTGCCGTATTCGATCAATGCCTTATCGAGTTGGCCCTCTCGATGGAATTGAACAGCTCGCAAATAAGCGTCTCTGGCTGCACCAGGAACCTTTTGCTGTAGGCGCTTGGCCGGCACCGACTATACCGGCATAAATCGCGGTTCATTGCGAAAAGAGTGAAGAACAGCGACGCGGTAATCGGTCTCTTTGGTTCCGGGTTTGAAAGTCAGATCCACTCGCAATGGAATGTAAAGCGGAGAATAGCTAGCTAGTCGCCGGAAGTCTACGCCGGTGGGGAATATCGGCGCTATAAGCGAAATCCGAAAAGCGCTATCAGGCCGGGACCTACATATCTCATATGAGGGATACAAGAAGAAGAACCCCGTACAAGCAGGAAGCGAAGAATCAGCAATCCGGCTGACGCTCCGGAATACGGCACGGCCGACGCATATGGTCCCGGGCTGCACCGATTGTCTGCATGGAGTCATTCACACGCCGTATAGCGGCGGGAGCGATGCTGCCCAGGGCAATTGATCGCGCATGAGCACCGATCATAACTGGACCATGAGTGCGACCCCGACCGCGACTACGCCGGCAACAATCCACACGACATAATCTCCGACAACGCCGGAGTGCAGTGATCGGAGGCCATTCACCATCGCCTGAACGGGAGAAGCCGCGAGTGATCGGCGGAATCCCCTGAACCGTCCGGCCAAAGCAAACCAGCCCAGGGCAGCGGCAATCAGCGCACTGCTGCACGATCGAATGATGGTCGCAACCTCGATATCCGCGGACGTCGACGTCTGGACAGGAGTTGGCGTTCCTTCAAGCACCCGTGAGGCATATGCGCCGGAGTCCTGCAGCGTTGCCGCATATCGCAAAATGCCGTCACGAAACGACCGGGGAACTCCGATACAAAGCGCGATCGCCAGAAGGGCAAGAGCCGGAATCGTCATGACAGGGGAAACAGGCCCGCGCTTCTCCGAGTCGTCATGAGACTCGGATGAAGGCAACGGCCGGCCCCTCCCGATACCCAGAAAGATCCGCATCCCGCTGCGAAGGACAGCTCCTCCCGTCAAAATTCCCGCCAGCATGATGACGGCAGGCGCCCAGCCGTAGCCGGACCTTTTTGCGGCGTCCTCCAGCATTGCCGTCCCAAAGAACGTCGCGAATGGCGGCAGTCCTGCAAGCGCGAGCCCGCCGCCTGCAAAAATCAGGCCGGCTGCCCATGAATGACAACGGCCCTTCAGCGCGACTTCATCGACGGTTCTGAACTGATGCACTAAGATACCGGCACCCATGAAAAGAGCGGCCTTCACCAGTGAATGGCCGGCCAGGTACGTCCAGACACCACTCATCGCCTGCGGCGTCATCATGCCGATTCCCATCAAAAGGATGCCCATATGACTGATTGTCGAGAACGCCAGGAGGCGCTTCAGGTGATGTTGGGCGAAACACATCACGCCGCCAACCACCGCGGTTGCAGTTCCAAAAAGGATGAACAACCACTGCAGCGCCGGTGTCGAATCCGGCAATGCCCGGGAAAACACCGTCCAATAGAACCGGACGACGGCATACAAACCAAGTTCGACCATGACGCCGGAAAACAAAACACACACGGGAGTCGGAGCAACCGCGTGCGCATCGGAGAGCCACAGGTGAAACGGGACGACGGCGCCTTTGATCAGGAATCCGGATGTGATCAATGCAAAGGCGATCAGGGTCAATGCGTCGCGCGATGCGCCCAGGGTGCGTCCGATCTGCGCGAGGTTGAGTGCTCCGGTGCGCGCATAGATCAACGCGATACCGTCCAGGACCAGGAACGCGCCGATCGTATTCGTGACCGCGAAATTCGCGGCGCCCTGAAGCGCTTCACGCTCCTCCGTCTTATACGCGCACAACGCAAAAGCGGAAGCGCTCATCAGCTCAAAGAACACGAACATGTTGAAGGCATCGCCCGTCAGGCAGAATCCGGACATTGCGGCAAGGAAAACCAGCATCAGGACATGGAACAACGTGCCGGCACGATCGAAGTACTTGCAGGAAAAGATCAGCGCGGCAACCGTCAGACCTCCGCACAGTGTTGCCAGACCGGCGCCAATCGGATCCACTGCAAAGCAGATCCCAATGGCAATACCGTTTCGGGGCTGCCAGTTACCAAGCCAATAAACGATGGTCTGGTGGCGGGAAGCAGAAAGAATGATTCCGGAAAACACGGTGCTCGAACCGGCCGCGATCAGCGCGATGCCGTCGGCTGCCCGGGAGTTGCAAATCGCCCTCAACGCCGCGAGAAGGACGGCCGCAAACAGCGGAACGATTACTGGAAGCGTGACAAGCCTTAGATCCACACCTCACCATCTTAAAAAGCGGATTTTGTCGGGGTCCAGCGAGCCGGCCCGCTGATGGATCTGCATCGCCAGGGCGAGCAGCAGCGCCATCACCACGGCTTCAACGACAATATCGGTCAACATCAGCGCCTGAACAATCGGATCCACCGCCGGCGTGTCCGGAGAGATGTTGGCGTATATCGGCGATGTCGCGCCGCTCCGATATCCGATCGTGACGAGAAGTACATAAGTCGAGGACTGCAGCACGGCGATGCACATGATCAGGTGCACATAATTCCTGCTGGTGACGATACCGTAGAGACCCACGATGAAGAGCCATGCGGCAATGCCATATGGCCAGTGTGTAGCGATCATTTGCCCCTCCTCTTCGTTTTCAATCGGAGCTCGAGCGTCTCTTCCAGAAACGAAATGAGCAGAAGCACAAAACCGCCCGCTACCGCCATCCCCGTCGCGAGGCTGATCAGCGGTATGGTGCCCCCGGAGTAAACCTTCGGGTCGGCCGGGCCGAGGGGAACAACGTTTTCAAGAAAGGATTTGCCCCAGATCAGGCCTGCCACGCCAATCAGGATGTAACCGCCGACGCCGGCCGATTCCGCAAGTTCGCCAAGCATTGCAGGCGCGACTTTCTTGAATATTTCCAGATCGCCGGCAACATAGACCAGCAGTGGAACCGTCGCAAGAACGACTCCTCCCTGGAATCCTCCGCCCGGGGTGAGTTGCCCATGAGTCACGACGTAAATTCCAAACAGAACCGCGGGCGCTGCAAGCGCAAGACTCAGGAGCCGGACGGCATCGCTCGGTTCCGGAACTTTCCGGGCGCCCTCATCCTGTTCGCTCTCATTCGTGTCTTTGATCTCGTCGGGCCGCTGGCGCAACAGAAGAGTCGCGCCGATAACAGATACAAAAAGGATGGATTCTTCGCCAAGAGTGTCGAACCCGCGATAATCGAAATTCACGGCAGAAACGACGCCGGTGGTGTGCCGTTCTTTGACGGTGATGGCATTCAGGACATCGCCATACGGACCTCTATAATGTCCGATGGCAGGTATTCCCTCCATTGCGGCCAGAAGCAGGATCAAAAACGCTGCGGCCAGAGGAAGGAATAAAAAGATTCGAACCCGCCGGCTCATTCCCGATCCCGCCGGAATTTGGCGAGCGTGAGCATCACCATGAGAGGCAGCGCGACCGCGCCGATCGCAATTTGAGAAAGAGCAACGTCCGGGGCCTGAAACACAAAGAACATCAGGGCAAGGATCAACCCATAAAAGCTGAGCCCGATCACTTGATCGACCGGACGCCGCGTCAACACGACGGCGGTTCCGCCGATACCCGCCAGAATCAGAACGAGTGTTTGCAGCCCATCCATGTTTTGTCTGTTCTCAGCCGGCCTGTTTACGATCGTCTTTTTCCTGCACTGCCCAATGGCCCGACGCCCGGATCCGCGCCGCACGCGCGGTTGCATGAGTCAACACGGGATTGGTGATGAAAAGGATGAGGGCGCAAAGAATCGCCTTCACTGTGGCCTGGGAGGAACCTTCCTCCAATACGATGGCAGCGGCAATCAGACCGACACTCAAGGTAGAAGGCGGCGCGAGATAGTGCAGTTTCTCATTGACGCCCGGCATCACTAAGACTCCGATGCAGCTGAACAGCGCGATGACCACACCGCCGTATATGAGGATGTGAATTATCCATTCCATCACATCCAGCGCTCCAGGAAACGCGCAAACACCATTCCGCCGCCGAATGAGAGCAGCGCCATCATCAGAGCCAGATCGAACAGAAAGCTGCGGTGGTACCCCTCGGCAAGCAGCATCATGATTACTACAGCTAAAACCGTTCCGCACTCCAGGCCCACCAGACGGCTGGCGGCATCCTTCGTGAACGCCACAATCCCGCAGGGGACGAATCCCAGCATCAACAGGAATGCGGTAATGAGCCAGACATTGTTCATTTCGCACCCAGCCGTTTCGCCATTTCAGGCACATCCGATGGCGCGAGCTGGTGCACCAGCATCGAATCTTTTTCCTGGTCGATTCCGATAACAATGGAATTCGGAGGCATCGTCATAAAACCCAACGCGAGGGCACGGCGGGCCGACGAACGCGCGGAGTGTCCACCGGCATCAAACGCGATGGAACGGAGCACACTGTCAGGTTCCTTTTGCAATACGAGCCGCCGGATCAGGACTCTGAACACGACCGCTGTATCTTGAACGATATATCCCGGCAAACGCCAGACCTCCAGAAGCCATCCCGGCCGGGGACTGAACCGGGCGAGCCGCCGCCGGATCGCCGCGTCTCCTGTCGCAGCCAGTGCCGCCGCGGCAATTCCGATAACAACCTCCGCCATTTCAGTTTTGGCAACGAAGGCGAACCAAAGTGCCAGCATCACCAGAAACTGTACCGGCCAGGTCCGCACATACGTTTGCAGAAAACCTCGCATGATATGACAGCAACCAAGGCTTGCAATTGCTCTGCCAACGTAGAGGTCACAACAGCAGTGGCAGATCAATCCTCGAGGAGCAGTGGTCTGACAATGGGCCTGACAAGACTCACCGAACGGAATTCCGGTACCGCCCGGGCACTTCCTGCAAATCGCGGTCGCTCACGCCAGACGGCTCCAGCACAGCCATTCGCGACGAATCTGCGGATGGTAGATTTTTCCGGGACAGCCGCACGCCGCCGGCGAAAAGCGTTATAAACTTTGCCCATGATTGTCGATAGGCATCTGGCCTTGCGCTGGGTCGTCCGGCTACGGCATGGATTGATCGTGGGCGAGATCGCCCTGATCGCCGGTTTGTCGTACGGACTCCGAATTCCGATGCCGTTGGTATGGCTGGGGCCGGCTCTTGCCGTTCAAGCCTTGAGCAACTGGCTGCTCAACCTTGAGAAAGGGCGCCTTAACTGGAATGCGGAACATATGGTCGGCGGACTATTCGTGCTGGATACCTTCTGCCTGACGCTGATTCTCGCATTGAGTGGCGGTCCGGCGAATCCCTTCAGTCTCCTGTACCTCGTTCAGATTACCTTTTCCGCTGTGGTGCTGCGCGAGTGGTGGACGCGCGGGCTCGGTATCATTTCAACGCTCTGCTTCGGACTGCTGTTTCTGGTGTCACGGGACGTGCCGGCTTTCCATCAGCACACGGAGCCGGGCGTGGTTTCGGTTCATCTGCTCGGGATGTGGGTGGCGTTTGCGAGCGCCGCCTTGCTCATCAGCTTTTTCGTCGGCCGGCTGTCGGCCGAAATCCTGTTGATGCAGAAGCGCCTGGCCCGGAACGAACGGCTGGCATCGCTTGTAACGCTGGCTGCCGGAGCTGCCCACGAGATTGCAACTCCGCTTTCAACGATTGCCGTGACCGCAAAAGAAATGGAGCACGACGCGGGGGTTCGTCTTTCCGATCAGCGAATGCAGGAGGATGCGCGCCTGATCCGCTCTCAAGTGGAACGCTGCCGGTTGATTCTCGAGCGCATGGGCGCGCAAGGCGCGGATCCGTTTGGAGAGTCGCCCCGGGTCATCGGTTTGGAACAATTGCTCATGCAGGTGCGAGAGAACTTTCCGGACGAGCGCTCGCGCATTTGTATCGAGACGGATTCCCGAAGCGCGGCGAATTGTATGATCCCGGTTCGCGCCGCGGTCGAGGCATTGTCCGCTCTCGTGAAGAACGCCCTGGACGCCAGCCCGAACGGCCATGCGGTAAAGTTACGAGCCATGCGCCATGCTCCCGAGAGCGTGCGTTTTCTGATTCGTGATGAAGGTATCGGAATGAGCGCCGAGATCATGGAGCGCGTTGCAGAACCGTTCTTTACGACCAAGGCGCCGGGGAAGGGGATGGGACTCGGCGCATTTCTGGCCCACCTCTTTGCCCAGACTCTGGGCGGAAATTTATCGTTCGAATCGGCGCCCGGGCGCGGGTGTACGGCGATTCTCGAACTTCCGGATATGACCGATGCGCGATCCTGATTTAACAGTTCTCGTGGTCGACGACGATCCAACCTTTCGGAATCGCCTGTGCCGTGCGTTTCGCGATCGGGATTGCGAGGCCTACGAGGCGGAGACGGCACAAGCGACGCTGGACGTTGCACGCAGCGTAAGCCCCGATCTTGTTCTGCTGGATCTGAAAATGCCTGGGCTGAGCGGGCTCGATCTGATTCAAGACATCAAGAAGGTCGATTCCACGATTGCCGTTATCATTCTCACCGGTTACGGAAGTATTCCCACCGCAATGCAGGCCTTGAAGCTCGGCGCCGATCACTACCTGGGCAAACCTGCCGATGCGGAGCAGATTCTGGCCGCTTATCAGGACCTGGCATCCGGTTCAGCGCGGAAGCCGGCGCCGACAACGGTTCCGTCGCTCGCAAGGGTGGAGTGGGAACACATCCAGCGCGTGCTTTCAGATTGTTCCGGAAATATCAGCCAGGCAGCGAAGCTGCTAGGGATCCATCGCCGCTCGCTGCAGCGGAAATTGTCGAAGTATCCGCCGGCGCAGTAGGATTTCATGAGGAGGAAGGGAATGAAGAGATCTGTTGTCTTGATCGCTACGATTCTATGTCTGGCGGCTGGTCTGGCCTTTGGCCAGCAGGGCGGCAAGGACGGAAAAAAGGAGTTTCCTTTTAAAGGGAAGGTCGAGAAGGTCGATCCCAATGCCAAGACGATTTTAGTGAATAACGAGAGCATCCCGGGCTGGATGAGTTCGATGTCGATGACCTACACCGTCGACAAGCCGGCAGTCTTGAAGAGTGTGAAACCCGGTGACCAGGTGACGGCCAAAGTACATGAAGGGGATTTTAAAGTCCTCTATGACCTGAAAGTCGTTCCGCCAAAGAAATAAAAAAACCACATGGTGCGTGAGCGACCCCCTGCCGCCGCTTCGCGGCGGCTGTCCCCCTGTATCAGGGGGACAGTAGAACATGGCAAAGCACCATGTTGATCGCGCTCACGCTGCTGGACTTCCAGGGACGACCGGTTGAATGTTCGGCGTGCCCGAGCCCACCAGTTTCAGCTTCGGCGGCTTTTCGAGTGCGGTCAGCAGTTCGCGGATAATCTGGTCATCGACTTCGGCGGACTTCTCCAGTTCCAGCGGATAGCGGATCACCACTTCCAGTCCGGTCTGCGTTAAGCGCAGGCGGCTCTTCGGCTGCGGAAGGTCCAGACCCATCGTGAAGGCCTGTTCCATGCGCCTGTGCTGCTCCTCCATCTTGCCTTTATAAGTGGTATATACATGTTCCACGGCGCCGAGCATGCGCTCCTCGGCAAGGTGGTAATCACTATCGGGTGAGAGAATAAGAGTCACTTCGTGCCATCCGAAGTTGGTTCCCGGGATTTGCTTGAAGAAGCTGGCGGTGGGCTGAAACACGATGGAGTTGGAGAACACCACCACGCGGCCGGTCGGCTGGCGGTCATTTCCCGGGCCCGCCAGTTCCATCATGTGCATCCGGATCATGCCGATATCGACGACCGTTCCGGTGACTCCGGAAATCTGAACGCGGTCCCCGACACGAACCCCATATTTGCCGACCAGAAAGAAGTATCCGGCAATCGCCAGGATCACATTCTGCAGGGCCACGGCGATTCCAGCCGTAATCAAACCGGCAAACGTTGCAAGAGACCCGATCTCCGTTGCCAGCGCAAAAGCAATCGTGATTGCTATGGCAATCCAGACCACAATCCGGCGTATCAGCAGGAACTGGTACCGCCGGCGCATATCACGGACGTATTTCAACGTCGCCTTCCGCCAGATTTCCGCGAGAATAAATACGACCGCGAGCGCCAAGGCAAGGCCGATGGCACGGCCGGCAAGCTTTTGAAGCTCGGTGGAGTATTCACTCTGGACGCTCGCTTTCCATCGCTCGAGCGTTCCCTTGTAAACGCTAAACAGCAGGCGCTGCCGGCCGAGCGGCACGACGAGGCTCGAGATGGCCTGAAAATGAGCGGTCAGCCCATCAAGATCTTTTTTCTGCTGTTCGAGCTGTACAGGACCCGACGTGTCCGCGGCCTTGGCGAGTTCCTCTCCGCGCTGGGCTGTCGTGATCAGATTCCTGGTAAATGGATTCCTGAGTTGTTGCGCCAAGCTGGCAAGCGCATCTGTCGACTGGTCGGCCCGGCCGAGCGCGCGCATCTTGCTCGCCAAACTGAACAGACTGGTGACGAGATCGAGGATGCCGGCTGGAGTTTGAGTGCGGGGCGCGGTCTGAGCGGCCGGAGCCTGAGGCGCAGCCGCAGTGCTCTGCGGTCCTGCGGGTTTGGCCGTTTCGGCCGCCAGTTCGGGTACAGTTTGCTGCAATTGCGCGATCTGCGTCTCGAGACTCGTTCCCGAAGTTCCAGATGCCGCCACGAACTGGATAATGCTGCGGAATGTATCCCCGCGTGTCTTTGCCAGATTGATCTCGCTTTGCAGTTCGTCGACCGTCGCTTGCAGTTGCCGCTGTCGTGCTCCTTCCGCGGTTTGCAGCTTGGCCCTTGTCTGATCCAGTTCCTGCTGGGTGTTTTTGACTTCGTCTTCGGCAGCGGCCGCTGCCTTCGTGAGACCCGAGTATCCCGCCACCTCGCTACTTTGTTGATCCGAAGCGGTGGAAGGCGACTGCTTGGACAGCAATGCCGCCTGGGCCTTCGCGAAATCAAAGGACAGTTTCAAAATCTGCAGAGCCACTGTCCGTTCGTCGTTCAGATATGTGGTGTCTACCGCCGTGGTTGCGAGCGCTTCTTCGTCGTGAAGTTGCTGGTACCAGCTGATGCTTTCTTTTACGTAATTCAGTGTCTGGTCGGCAGTGGGGAGGTTCGGCGCCGGGGTCGATTGCTGCAGGAACACGGCCAATAGACAGAGAGAAACGAATGAGCGCATAACGATCACAACACAATCGGCGCGACGCCCAGCTGCTCGCCGACCAGCCGGCCGATCAGCTGGTTCAGGCTCTCGCCGGTTGCAGGGAGAACGAATGCGTCACCGCCCCAGTTGAGCTTGAAGCTTGTGGACTGGGCAGAAATCCAGATCTGCCGCGTCGGAGCCTGCGGGCTGATCACGATCTTTCCCGGCTCCGGGGCCTCGATCTCGATTGACAGGACGCCGTTCTGGAGCAGGATCTCCGCGTCATAGTTTTCTGCCACCACATCCAGCGCCCGGTTCAATCGGTTGAATACATCCTCGCAGCGCGACCGAAATTCAGCTTCAGTTAGACCCATGACCGCTATTATAGGAGGGGAATAAGTGAAGAATGAATCCCTTTGAATTGACCCGGCGGTTGATCGAGATTCCATCCGTCACCGGCTCAGAGCGGGAGATTGGGGAATTTCTTTCCTCTCACCTGGCCTCGCTCGGTTATCGCGTCGAACGGCAGGCCGTTACCGCCGGCCGCTTCAACGTGTTCGCCTTTGCCGGCGAGGGCCACGTTATGTTCTGCACGCACATCGACACTGTTCCTCCTGCGACCATCCCATTCCGCGAAGACGCCGATCATCTTTACGGCCGCGGCGCCTGCGACACGAAAGGCATCATTGCCGCGATGCTCGAGGCGGGCGGCCGGCTCCGGCGCGATGGCATCACCAACTTCGGTTATCTGTTTCTCGTCGGCGAGGAAACCGACAGTATCGGAGCAAAGACTGCCAACACGCTGAAGTGGAATTCGGAATTCGTCATCGTCGGTGAACCGACGCAGAATAAACTCGCGCGGGCTCAAAAGGGAATGTTGATGGTCAGCCTCACTGCCGCGGGCCGGGCCTGCCACTCCGGTTATCCCGAGCATGGCGAATCCGCGATCAGGAAATTAATCACGGTCATTCAGGCCTGCGAGTCCGCCGACTGGGGAAACGATTCGACCCTCGGCAAGGGATCTTTTAACACCGGAGTCTTCCAGGGCGGACAGGCGGCGAATATCGTGCCGCCCTCGGCGTCCGCATCCGTCATGATCCGCACGGTGGAACCACGCGCTCAAGTTGAAGAGAAGATGCGGCGGATCGTGGGGAATTCCGCTACTATGGAAATCGTCGGCGCATCGGATCCCTTGATATTGCACGTCGTGGACGGTTTTGAAACCACTGTCGTATCGTTCGGCAGCGACGCGCCGCATCTGCCGGATACCGGCAAGCGGCTGTTGATCGGTCCGGGTTCGATCCTCGACGCGCATACCGCGGGCGAGAAAATCAGCAAGCGTGAGTTGATTGACGGCGTCGGACTGTATGAGCGGCTCGTTCGAACACTCTTGATGTAGAAACATGAAAATTGCACTCTTCGGCTACGGCAAAATGGGCCGCGAAATCGAGTCTGTTGCGCGCGAACAGGGCGAGACCATCGCGGAGGTCTTCGACGAGTTCCGCCTCGTGGAGGCTGGACCGCTTGCCGGCGTCGACATGTGCATCGATTTCTCGATGCCCGACGCCGTTCTCGGCAATATCCGCGCGGCAATTCAGGCGAAACGCGACATTGTCGTCGGGACGACCGGCTGGGATAAACATCTGCCCGAGATCCGGGACGCTGTGAAAGATTCGGGGTTGCTGTATGCGTCGAATTTTTCGCTGGGCGTGAATCTGTTCTTCAGAATGGTGAAACATGCCGCCGGCTTGATGAACCGGGCAGCCGAGTACGATCCCTACGTGCATGAGATTCATCATAAGGACAAAGTCGACAGCCCCAGCGGCACCGCGCTCACGATCGCGCGGATCCTGGTAGACGGCATCGACCGGAAGAAAGAGATTCTGACGCGGCCCCCGGATGGAAGCATCAAACCCGGGATGCTCCACGTTTCTTCGACCCGCGCCGGCGCCGTTGCCGGGACGCATACGGTGGCTTTCGATTCCGCCGCCGACTCGATCGAACTGAAGCACACGGCCAAGTCCCGCCGCGGCTTTGCGCTCGGCGCGCTGGCCGCAGCCCGCTGGCTGCGCGGGCGAAAAGGCGTCTACACAATGGATGATGTGGAATTGTAGTCGCGGGTTTCAGCCCGCCTGAGGAGAGCTATGACAAAGAAGTCATTTCAGGGAACCGGCACGGCGATGATTACGCCATTCAAGGCGGATGGCAGCATCGATGAGAAAGCCCTCCGGCGTTTCGTCGATTTTCAAATCGACGGCGGTGTGGACATGCTGCTGCCTTGCGGCACAACGGGCGAGGGCGCGACGCTCGACGAAAGCGAAACCGATCGCGTTATGCAGATCGTTATCGAGCAGGCAAAGCACCGGGTGCCGGTGATCGCCGGGGCGGGCAGCAATTCCACCGCAAAAGCCGTTCAAATGACCAAACGCGCCAGGAAGATCGGCGCCGACGGTGTGCTCTCCGTCGGTCCTTATTACAACAAGCCGACGCAGCAGGGCTACTACGAACACTTCAAGGCAATCGCTGAAGCCGAGAACATGCCCGTGATTGTGTACAACGTGCCCGGCCGCACCGGAGGGAACATCGAAGCGAAGACGATGCTCCGCCTGGCCTCCGAGATCCCGAACATCGTTGCCGTGAAGGAAGCTTCCGGGAACATCGGTCAGATGATGGATATCATCCGCGAGGCTCCGCGGGATTTCCGCGTCCTGTGCGGCGACGACGCGATGGCGCTGCCGCTGATTGCCGTCGGCGGCGCCGGAATCGTCTCCGTGGTCTCGAACGAAGCTCCCTCGATGATGAGCGCAATGATCGACGCGGCTCTCGATGGCCATACCGGGAAAGCCAGGGACCTGCATTACAAGCTGCTGCCGTTGATGAATATCAACTTCATCGAGTCGAATCCGATTCCGGTGAAGGCGGCGCTCGCGATGATGGGCTTGATCGAGGAGAATTACCGCCTGCCGCTGGTACCCATCACGCCGGCGAATCGTGAAAAGCTGGCGAAGGTGGTCGAGGAGATCGGATTACTCCAACCTGCGGGTAAATGAAGGAAGGGTCGAGAGAAACCCCCGGAACGCCCTGCGGATTCCATTGCGCGCCGTCCGGATTCCGGTTCGCGGCCCGCAACCTTTGATAATGCTTAGCAATCCATTTTGGCATCCGGCCTGCATTAAGGCGGGCGGAGGCTGAAGAAGCCAAAGAGTTTTGTACCACAATTAAGCCGGCTCGATAACAGGCGTACCTAATTTGCAACCCGCCTGTCTGAATCCAGTCGTATGAACCCTAAACCCCTAATCGAGCGTCTGGAGCCGGCTCCCCGCCTTTCTGCAACATTCGTCGTCTTCTGCTACAATTAACTCATTAACGTAATAATTTGGTATTTACTCTGAGGACACCATGCCGCATCCGTCTGATCGTCCTGTTTCCCAACGTACAGAATTCATCCGCAAGATCGTCGGCGATTATTTCGCTCGATTGGGCAAAACCCGCGAGGAATCCGAGCAAAAGGCATTCCATCTGAAGCGCGATCAGGGCCGGGAGCCTCCACTGCGAAGTCGTCGAATTTCATAGGATTTCCGATTTCACATTTCCAAAAGAATAGTGCGCAAATCGATATTAGTGCTTATCGCCCTGTCTTTTCTTCCACTGCGGGCGTTTTCTCAGGCTGCGGCTCCGGCCGGCTGGAACGATCCGTTTCCGCCTCACAAGATCATGGATAACTTTTACTACGTGGGGACCAAGGAACTGGGGTCCTTCCTGATCGTCACACCTCAGGGTTTGATCCTGATGAACAGCGACTATGAAGCCTCTGTTCCGGTAATTCGCAAGAACGTGGAAGATCTCGGCTTCAAGTTCACCGACATCAAAATCCTGATTGCCGGTCATGCCCACCCGGATCACGTCGAAGGAGATGCGATGGTCAAGCAGTTGACGGGTGCGCAGGTGATTGTCGGACGCGTCGATGCGCCGAAGACGGCGGAGTTTCGGCCGGGAGGGAAGACGCATCCGATCGATCGGCTGATCGATGACGGCGAAACCGTCACATTCGGCGGAACCACACTGACGGCTCATATGATGCCCGGCCACACGAAGGGGTGCCTCGCCTGGACGATGGATCTGAAGGAGAACGGCAAAACCTATCACGGGTTTGTCGAGTGCAGCCTGAATGGCCGCTTCCTCCAAGTCCTGGACAACTACCCGGGCATGCTGGACGATTTCCGGGCCACCTATAAGAAAGCCCGCACGTTTCCGGTCGACGTCTGGGTCAGCTCGCATGCGTCCTTCTATAACATGGCTGAAAAGTATGCGAAGCTGCAGAAGCGAGGTCCGGGAGATCCGAATCCCTTTATCGACCCGCAGGGATACCTGGCTCACGTCGATGAGTATGAGAAGAGCTTCGAAGCGGCGGCCGCGGCGCCGCCTCAGCGAGGCCAGGGCAGAGGCAACCGGGGGCAGCGGTAGAGGGGGGAAATAAATTGCATCATTGAATCATTTCGACGTTTTTTCATTTCTTCAATTGAAGCAATGAAGAAACGTCGAAATGATTCAATGATGCACTGTTCTCATTGTCTTTTTGTGCTTCTTGTGTTCCTTCCCCTTTTCTTTACCCCCGCACAAATTCCATAGGTTTGCCGGATCGCGACGACAGCGCTGAGGCAATCGACAGCGCGACGTTCCGATCCAGGCGGAACGTCACTGTCTGTTTCTGATTCGCGGTTTCCGAGAAGGTGATGCTCAGGAGGTCGCCGCCGGGCCTGCTGTCGTTATATTTCATTTCCGTGATCCACAAGTAGGGCAGTGTCCAATGCGAATCGCCGTAGCGGAAAACCATCGTGGCGGCATCGCCGGCGGACAGAACCCCCGCTGAGCCGGCCGGAATGCCTTGCGACTCTCCGCTCACGAACACGGCCTCACGTTCGAGATCCTCGGCCGAACTGGTGTCCGCGGCCTCGGTCTTCGGCGCTTCGAAGTACATGACGATGACGGAAGTCCGCGACAGAGGATCGAGGTCCCCAGTCACATCAAACTTCCATTGGCGCGCAGCTTTCACGGCAACCTCTGCCAGCATCGGCGGGCCGTCGATCACGCTGATGCTTCGGACGGAGCCATCGGGATCGAGTCCGCTTTGCAGAATGACCTCGCCACCCGACATGCCCCCCGCCGGATAACCGGGATCCACGATTTTCACCGGGACAGGGGACTGTATCTGCTGCTTCGCTTCAGGCCGCGGTATGTTGAACGCGGATCGCGAGTCGGGGAGATCCAGGCGTGGCTTGTACAGGAACGTCGCGTTCACGTGCACCGCATTCCGGGACGTCTGTATGAAACGCCAATCGTTGAAGGCCAGCCGCGATCGTTCAATGAAAGGAATGCCGCCTTGAATCGTCGAGTCATTGACGACGCGGCCGTCGGAGTTCACTTCGAGATCGAACACGGCCAGTCCCACCTCCGTGATGCGGGCGGGGGCCGGCTCTTTCGATGCCGTTTCCAGCTGAAGGTATGTCTCGTTCAACGGCATGAACGTGAAGGCAAAGCCGGCGGCGCCTGCAAACACAGCCGTCAGGAAGTTCACTTTTCACCACCTTTTTGTTGCGGCGGTTGTTCGCCCAACGTGACGTTGATCTGCTGCTGCCGGCCGCCGCGGAAAATCGTCAGCGCCACGGAAGATCCCGGGGACATCTCCGATACGGTGAGTTGCAGGTCGCGATTGTCTGTAACAGGCTTAGCGTTCATCCCGGTGATGATGTCGCCTCTCTGCAAGCCCGCCCGCTCGGCCGGGCTTCCCGGCTCAACTTCGCCGACAAGCGCGCCGTTGCCGCCGCTATATGTGAATTGCTTCGCAAGCTCGGGAGTGACCGCCTGCACCGTGACGCCGAGGTAGCCGCGGATCACCTTCCCGGACTTCGAAATCTGCTCCATGACAAAGCGCGCCATATTCGATGGCACGGCGAAACCGATGCCCAGGTTTCCGCCGGTCGGGCTCAGAATGGCTGTGTTGACGCCGATCAATTCACCGCGCGTATTGATCAGTGCGCCGCCTGAATTGCCCGGATTGATCGCGGCGTCGGTCTGAATAAAATCCTCTTCGTTCTCGATGCCGAGATTGCCCCGGCTCGTCGCGCTGACGATACCCATCGTCACGGTGCGTCCGATTCCGAATGGGTCGCCGATCGCGAGCGCGATGTCGCCGACCTGCACTTCCGACGAATCGGCCAGGGGAAGCGGCGTCAGTCCGTGCCGGTCGAGCTTGACGACAGCAAGATCCGTGCGCGAGTCGGTGCCGATGATGCGGGCAGGAATCTGGCTTTCATTGTCGAAAGAGACTTCGATGTCGCTGGCGTTTTCCACCACATGATTGTTCGTCAGGATGTAGCCGTCGGGGCTGATGACGACCCCCGAGCCCAGGCTATGTTCTTTCTGCTCGCGCGGAATGGATCCGAAAAAGTGACGGAAGAATGGGTCTTCCAGAAAAGGCGCCAGTTGCTGAGTCGGGACCACTCGCGAGGAAGAAATGTTGACTACCGACGGGGTCACCTTCTTCACGACCGGCGCGAAAGATCCGCTAAACGGGATGCCCATGTCAGGCCCCGAAGCGGCTGCGACGGTAAAAAACGGCTGTGCACTTTGCTTTCCGCGGTGCAAGCCGACCCCCGCACTGATGATCACGATAAAGATAAGCACCAATAACAGCAACCAGATCGGAGCAACCACGTGTCTGCGCATGACGGAGCCTCCACTCCGAAATGTGCAAGATCAACTCCGAAACGCGAATGAGCCGCAGATGACGCAGATGACGCAGATGGGGCAGAAACCTTATTGCCGGTCGTAAACGAGCGTCTGAGGCGAATTGTCCACCGTCACGGTCAGCGTCCTTCCATCCTTTGAAACGATCTTCTGTCCACGCGAAGTGATCCTGCCATTCGCTTTGTCGATCCAGTCTGTGGTGTCGTCGTCAACGATGGTTTCGGAGTACATCCGCGGTGTCTGCCTGCCGGCCGCTATCCAGTCGGCGAGGATTGCATCGCTAAATTCCGGGTAATCCTTTCCATCGCTCTTCGCGGTGAATTGCAGATAGTGGTACCCGCCTTGCGGGTCCTGGGTGACCAGCAGGCCAACCAGGAATCCATCGGGGCGCAGTCTGTATTGCCGTATTTCCAGTGCACCGGCGCGGGCCGGCGGCAGGTGCGACTTCCCGGCATTCAGCTTCCAGACGCCGGCAATTCGCGGCGTCCGTCCTGCAGGTGCCTGTACGACCGGCAACGCGAGCGCCACGTGCAGTATTGCGGACGCGATGATGCCGCAGAATGTGAGCAAACTGACGGAATTCATCCTTACCTCCGGTGTTGTTCGGATCGCTTGATCTGACGACCATTCTCGGCCGCTCCG
This sequence comes from Terriglobia bacterium, assembly GCA_036496425.1. Classification (NCBI taxonomy): domain Bacteria; kingdom Pseudomonadati; phylum Acidobacteriota; class Terriglobia; species Terriglobia bacterium. The sequence goes on from DASXLG010000178.1 coordinate 32,214, forward strand.
GGGCCGTAGTCCACGAAAATGCGTCTGGCAGAAAATACATCTACTCTGGAGTATAAGAATGCTTACACGGCGGCGGCAGGAATGGTTGCGTTCAGGAGGGGACAGCTTACGGAAGCCGAGAAGTATTTCCGGGCCTCGCTGCAATTGAACCCGAAGGATGCCGGCGCGCTTTCCGGCCTGGCCAACGCATATGCAATCGTCAGCCGGTTCAAAACCGCGTGGGAAATTCGCCTGCAGGCCTATGCAGCAATGCCGACCGACCCTGTATTGATGGCGAACCATGCCGAGACGTTACGGGGTGAAGCGAGGATTCAAGCTCTCGAGCAGGTTCTGGCAATTTACGATCCTTCGACACCGGAAGCCCGCTCTCTCCGCTTCCGCATCGCGATACTGCGCGCGTTGGGAGATAAAACGCCGGGACGGCTGGCCAGTGCATATGCGCCCGCTCAGCTGAAGTCAATGACGATTCAAAACGGCGTGAAACAGAAAAGAGGCGTCGGCCTGCGGGTTCAAGGAAACCGTCACGCTGGTGCTGGATACGGGAGCATCCGGCATCGCTGTTTCGCCGGAGGCTATCGCCAAGACGGGATTGCAGGCGCTCGGCAACGAAAGCACAGACGTGCGAGGCATCGGGGATACAGAAGTGTCGCAGCGCGAGTACCTCGCTTCAAAAGTTCGGATCGGGTCCGTTGAATTCGAGGACTACCCGGTTTCCGTGTTCACGACCCCAAAGACTCTGACATCGATGGACTGATCGGCGCCGACGTGTTCCGCGATTTTATGGTGTCCATTGATTTCGCTTTGGGCCAGATCTCTCTCTCAACAGACAGATGTTTGGGGAGGGCCACTCCCCGCCTGAGTTAGCTGAGTTAGGCGCGTGGCCGCGTCATCGCCCCAGCCCTCGTTACGCGAGGGCATCCCCGCCTAACTCAGTCCCAGGACATTGTCGCGAGACGACAAAGTGCTTGGACGCGTCCCAGGACATTGTCGCGAGGCGACAAAGTGCTTGGACGCGTCCCAGGACATTGTCGCGAGACGACAAAGTGCTTGGACGCGTCCCAGGACATTGTCGCGGGACGACAAAGTGCTTGGACGCGTCCCAGGACATTGTCGCGGGACGACAAAGTGCTTGGGCGCGTCCCAGGACATTGTCGCGAGACGACAAAGTGCTTGGACGCGTCCCAGGACATTGTCGCGAGACGACAAAGTGCTTGGGCGCGTCCCAGGACATTGTCGCGAGACGACAAAGTGCTTGGACGCGTCCCAGGACTTTATCGTGGCGCGACAAAGTGATTGGCCCCTTCTAGCTTCCAAAGTCGCCTCGTTAGGTATATTTAACAGTCACTTACGGATTTCGGAAAAATCTTTGCCACCTGTGACAAACAGGGGGGTCCGAAACGTTGTACCTGATGAAGGGCAGATGAGCACCGAAATGGATGGAGAGGAAACAAAGGATGGCCGTGGCGGACGAACAACCGAGGACCTGTTCGTCGAGCACTACGATTTCATGTTTCGCGCGGCCCGGAAATCTCTCAGGAAGACGGAAGATGCCCAGGATGTGATTCAGAGCTTGTACTTAAAGCTCATCGATTCCAAGCTTCCGCCGGATGTCTGGAGGGACCCGAAGGGCTACCTCTACAGGACGCGTGTCATGACTGGAGACGGGCGCGGAAAAGCCGCAGGGAAAACCGGGGAGTCGAGCAGCTCGAAATCCGGGAGCCCCGCAGCGAGCACGCGAACCAAACGAGCCCCAACTGGCCTTCAGCATCACGGCGGAAGGCAAATGCATGCTGAGTTCAGTGAAAACCGGGGCCAGGCGCCTGGTCGAAGCGCTCGCGGATTTTGAATAGCTAAAAAAAGTTTGAGGGGCTGTGACAAACAGGGGGTTCCCAAACGTTGTACCTGATGAGGAAGCAAATACGGAAGAAAGGAGGTAAAAAGCCATGACAAAACAAGTACGTGTGAAACTGGCCTACGCCGGCATCGCTGATATGCAAGTTGCGACTCAGGGGATCGCCGTCGTGGACGGAATGACGAACAACACGAAGTTGCCGA
>DASXLG010000179.1 GCA_036496425.1 Terriglobia bacterium
TCTGCTGTGCGGCAAGGCGGGAGAAATGGAACTGGATAAAGCCAAACCGCTGCTTCAACTCGCCGGCGGAACAGATGTCCTGAAAAACTGCGAATCCTGCACGCGACACGCAAAACGCGGCCACCGTCCCGCCCGTCATCACGTACTCAATCAATATCGTGTCTGGTGCAAGCGCCTGCTGTATTTCTTCCAGTGACGCCGAGCGCGCTTGCTTGAGCGACTCCACGCTGCCTGCAAGAAGGTCGACCAGCGTCCGTGATTTGGCGCGCTCAGCGGTTTCAAAGGCTTCCCGGAGGCTCGCCGGATCTCCAGTCTGAAGGTCTGTCCGCATGAGCCTTTCGTAAACCGGCACCTTGTCCTTGAAGTAGTTCAGCCGCAGTTCGTCGGCCGCGATATTCGCTCTGACGGCTTCCAACTCCTGAATCGCCAGCCGGAACTCCGCAGCCGCATCCGCCAGATTGCCGCGGGCGCGGTGTATTTCGCCGGACAGCGCGTGCAGTTGATGGCCCACCAGAGCGCGGGACGACTCGCGATGCAGGGCCGCGGCAATATCCACATCGAGAGATGCAGTATTTAAGTCGCCGGCCTCCAGGGCTGCTCGCGCGGAAACGATGCGGGCGAAGGCGGCATTCGGTTTCACATCCTCTTTGGCGAACGCCTCGTAAGCGCTGAGAGCGAGCGTCCGTGCATCGACGTGTCTTCCCTGGTGAAGCCACATCACACCTTGATAGAGGTCCATCCCTGCGGCGCGGACGTCATTGCCCTGGGCCTTGAACATCGTGCGCGCCCGATCGAACAGCCGCGCTGCTTCCTGGAACTGCTCCCGCTCGCTCTGCGCGATGGCCATGACGGCAACCGCCTTGGCCATTTCGAATGGCTTATGGTTATCCTCGAAGCCCTTGTAAGCCGCTTCCGCCGCCGCCATGGCTTCGGCGTACATATTCATTTCAAGGTAGATCTCGCTCTGTGTGAGATCGCACAACGGGCCGTACCAGGGATCTGCGGCAAGCGCAGTGCGTGTTTCGTTCAGGATGTCGAGCGCGCGCGTGTATTCTCCCTGCATGTAATGGAGATAGCCCAGATTGTAATTGCCGCAGGCCGCGAGCCACGTCTGCCCGCTTTCTTCCGCCTTGTCCTTCGAAAGCTGGTAATAAACCCGCGCTTCATCACCTCGATTGAGGCTCGTGAGCACGACGGCATGGTTCATGTACACCATTGCCAGTGACCTGTCGTCGCCGATCTCACAGAGCAGCGCCGCGGCGCGCTCGAGCGTGTCGAGCCGCTCCTGGAATCGATCGAGGCGGAAAAAGACTTCTCCGAGATTGTTCAAACCTCTCGCCAGCAGTTGCTTTTCGCCGAAGCGTGCGAATATCCGGTTGCCTGCTTCTCCGTCGCGCAGCGCGTCTTCGTAGCGGGAGAGATGGCAGTAGGAGTGAACCCGGTTCATCCGGACTTTTGCCGCTGCGAGTTCGTCGTTTGCCGACTCGTAGAGCTGGATCGCCGTATCGTAGAGCTTCAAGGCGTTGAGGTGATCGTCGGTTCTGGCGAGCGTGATGCCTTTCGTGACGAGTGCCCGCGCGCGCACCGCGGGGTCCGGCATGTTTGAGGAAAGCTCCAGGCAACGCTCGGAGAGCTGCAGCGCCGCTTCGAATTGCCCCGATTCCAGGAGCCGGCGGACTTCGTCCATGAGTTCGTTGATCCGATGAGCCGATTGCTGCATCGGCAGAGATTATCTTTTTGTATAACCAGGTCATAACTTTTAGTTTTCCTGACAAAGGTTTTAGCCGCAGATGACGCGGATGACGCAGATGGGGCGCAAAAACGAATCTTTGAGGCGCCCCATCAGCGTCATCCGCGTCATCTGCGGCTAAAAAAAGTTTGGTTGCGGCATAGCCGCGCTATGCCTTTTGCGGCTAATCTCTTTTTGTTGAAGTAGACTCCAGCGAATCAGGAGGTCTCCATGAGACGACTTGCGACCTGTTGCTTCATTTTCCTGCTGTCCCCGGGTCTGGCGGGTACGGCGTTTGCGCAGGCCAAGGCCACGGCGCAGAACGTTCCCGAAATCCCGTTTGATTCAGTGCCGAATTTTCTAAAGCTTCCGGCGAATTTGTATCTGGGCGAGGCGATCGGCGTGGCGACAAATTCGAAAGGTCATGTCTTCGTCTACACGCGCAGCGCGAACACGCGATTGTTCGAATTCGACCGGAATGGCAACTACATACGGGAGATCGGTGAAGGGAACTACGGCTTCGAGTTCGCGCATTCGGTGCGCGTCGATCCCCAGGACAACATCTGGGTTGTCGATGAAGGCACGAACCTCGTCATCAAGTTCAACCCGGCCGGCCGGATCGTCATGATCCTCGGCCATCGTCCCGACGTGATGGCCGGGGCGGTCGCGGCGCCTGCGGGAGCTGCGCCGCCGGCGGAGAAGTACACGCTCGGCCGGCCGACGGACGTCGCGTGGGACGCTCAAGGCAACATTTTCGTGTCCGACGGGTACATCAATCATCGGGTCGTCAAGTACGACAAGAACGGCCGCTTCCTCAAACAGGTCGGCAGCGAGAAGACCGGCACCGGGCCGGGCCAGTTCAATACACCGCACTCGGTTGCCGTCGATGCGAAGGGGATGGTGTATGTCGCGGATCGCGGCAACAACCGCGTCCAGGTCTTCGACAACGACTTGAATTACAAGACCAGCTTCACGAACGTCGGAACATCATGGACCGTCTGCGTTTCGCCCGGACCGCATCAATATTTCTTCACCTCGAACTCGAATCCCAACGGCAATACGCCGGGTTCCTGGGAGATCACGGGCGAGATTTACAAGATGGAGCTCGATGGCACGATCGTCGGAAAGTTCGGCCACGCGGGCAAGCTGACGCCCGGCTTCCAGGTCGTGCACATGCTGGACTGCCGAAATCCGAACGAGATCGTGGTCGCGGAAATCGAGTCCTGGCGCGTGCAGAAGCTGGTGCTGAAACCGCAATCCGTGACGAAGAGTTCGTCTTTGAAATAGGGAGGCCTCGTGAAACGCATCCTGCTCAGTGCATTAGCCGCTCTCGTTGTCGGTGGTATCCCGCCGCTCTCCGCGCAATCCGTGCCGGAGATTGCGTTCGATTCGGTGGATATTTTAAAACCGCCCGCTAATATCTATCTGGGCGAGGTTGGTGGTGTGGCGGCGAATTCGAAGGGCGATATCTTCGTTTACACGCGGACCGGCCATCCCACGATCACGATCGGCACATCACGGCCGTTCGCTCATGGCGGCTCGCGTCTGTTGCAGTTCGACAAGACAGGAAAGTTTGTTCGTGAGATCGGCCAGGACTCGTATGGATTCATGGTCGCGCAGCAGGTCCGCGTGGATCCGCAGGACAACCTGTGGGTCGTGGATCAGATGACCAGCATGGTCATGAAATTTACTCCGGGCGGGCAGATCCAGATGCTGCTGGGCCGGAAATCGGAATCCGAACGCGTGCCCGCCGCGCCGCTGAATCCGCAGGCGGCGGCGGGAGCCGCGGCAGCAGGTGGCGGCCGCGGCCGCGGCGCCGGAGCTGCAGTTAATGCTGAAGCGCCGGCCGGCGGACGAGGACGTGGCGGCCTTCCTGGTGCGGGCCAGCAGAGCGACGTATTTCAAAGACCTGCGGACGTGGCGTGGGATTCGGCCGGAAACATCTATGTCGCGGACGGTTTCGGAAACGCCCGCATCGCCAAGTTCGATAAGGCCGGCAAGTTCGTGAAAACCTGGGGTTCGCGCGGGACCGAACCTGGTCAGTTCAGCACCGTGCACGGGATTGCGGTCGACGCGCAGGGGAACGTCTACGTGGCGGATACCGGAAACAAACGGATTCAGGTGTTCGATACCGACGGCAACTTCAAAACGCAGTTCACCGGTATCGGCAGTCCCGCCGCGATCTGCCTGACGCCGGGGCCGCGGCCAGTCCTGTACAGCTCCAATTCGAATCCCCCGGAAGATATCGATTCCGGCGGCGAGATTTATAAGTTGGACCTGACCGGCAAGGTGCTCGGGAAGTTCGGCAAGGCCGGAAAACAGATGAAGGAATTCGGAACCGTAAATCAGATCGACTGCCGCAGCGAGAACGAACTCCTCGTGGGAGAGATCGGGAACTGGCGAGTTCAAAAGGTAACGCTGCATGCGAACTAGCGTTTATCGAACCGCGGAGCGGCGGCACTCCTCTTGCCCAGGGCGTTAGCCCTGGGATTATCTGGCCGCGAAGGTTGAGCCCCAGCGGGACGAAAGATCCTGAGGAACCTGTCACGCCTACGGCGCTGCTGGCTGGTTTATACATAACCCCGGCTTACGCCGTGGGCTAGAGGAATACCGCCGCTTCGCGGCTCTATTCGGAGTGTTATTGAGTCCGACCCTGGTTCATGTGTTACTCGTTCTCTTTATTGCCACGCTGACCCGGTCCGCTTTCGGGTTCGGCGAGGCGCTGATCGCCGTTCCGCTGTTGGCGCTGCGTATTCCTGTGGAAATCGCGGCGCCTCTGGCTGTGTTGGTGTCGATTACGGTTGCGGCGGTGATTGTGGTTCAGGACTGGAGACACATTCATTTCAAAAGCGCCGGCGGGCTGGTGGGTTCGACCGTCATCGGGATCCCGCTTGGACTGGCGCTTTTGATCCGGGTCGATGAGAAGCACGTGAAGGTGCTGCTCTCGATTGTCATCGTGGCATTTGCGGTGTACTCCTTATTCGGGCGAAGCCGGCTGGAGTTGAAGAAGGACAGCCGCCGGTGGCTGCTCGGATGCGGCTTTTTTGCCGGCGTGCTTGGCGGCGCCTACGGAATGAACGGCCCGCCGCTGGCCATCTATGGCGCGATGCGCCGCTGGTCGCCCCAGCATTTCCGCGCGACGCTGCAGGGCTATTTCCTGCCGGCGAGCCTGATCGGAATGGTGGGCTACTGGTTGACCGGCCTCTGGGTTCCGGCGGTGACGCATTATTATCTCTGGTCGCTGCCGCTGGTCGTGGCGGCGGTTTTTCTTGGCCGCATGGTGAACCACCGGTTTGCAGGGGATGCGTTTTTGAAGTATGTGTGGGTGGGGCTGATCGGGATCGGCGTGGTGCTGTTTATCCAGGCGATTTGACATGTTCGTCCAACCCTCACACTCTGCTACCGTGACAACATGACGACCGCGCCCTTCGGACATTCCATGCTGGATCGCTGGATGCTCGATCCCTCCATCACCTATCTCAATCACGGAACCGTCGGCGCGCCGCCGCGGCGCGTGCTGGAGGTCCAGCAGAAGCTGCGCGATGAAATCGAGCGGCAGCCGTCCCACTTCCTGCTCCGGGAAGTCTCGCCCAAAGGAGTCGGCGTCTGGAAACGTGAGACATCGCGGGTGCGTGATGCGGCGAACGCCGTCGCCGGATTTCTCGGCGCCAGAGGTGAGGACCTGGTCTTCGTGGACAACACAACTTCGGGTGTCAACGCCGTTCTTCGAAGCTTCGATTTTCGCGAAGGGGATGAGGTCTTAGTTCCGGACGCCGCCTACGGCGCCATTCTCTACGCCGCGGAGTACGCGACGCGGGTTCGAGGCGCATGCGTTCGCATCGTGGAATTTCCAAAAATCGTTTTAAGTCCGGATGAGATCGTTCGGGTTGTCGACGAAGCGATCGGCCCGAAGACGCGCATCCTCATCATCGATCACGTGACCACCGGTACAGCGCTGATCCTGCCGATTGCGGAAATCGCCGCCCGCTGCCGGAAACGCGGTGTCGCGATTCTCGTCGATGCGGCGCATGCCCCGGGCGCGATTCCGGTCGATATCGCCGCTCTCGGCGTCGACTGGTACACGGGAAATCTTCATAAGTGGGGCTGGTCGCCGCGAAGCAGCGGCATCCTCTGGGTCAGCCCCGCCCGGCAGTCCTCGCTTCGACCGACGGTGATTTCGTGGGGACTCGACCAGGGCATGACGAGCGAATTCGACTGGCCGGGAACCCGCGATCCGACTCCGCATCTCGCGGCTCCCGCGGGAATCGCTTTCATGCGGGAACTCGGCGTGGAGCGCGTTCAACGCTACAACCACGACCTGGCATGGGCCGCGGGCCGGAGGCTGGCAGGACAACTCGGCACGCACCTTCTCGGACCGCAGGAAATGATCGGCACCATGATCACGCTGCCGCTTCCGCCGCGTTTCGGGTCGACGCCGGAAGAAGCCGCGGTTCTGCGCGACCGGCTGCTCTTCGAACACCACATCGAAGTGCATGCCGGCGCATTGAACCATCAGGTTTACATTCGCGTGTCGGCGCAGATCTATAACGAGATGGCGGATGTGGAGAGACTGGCGGGGGCTTTGGTTAGTTAAGTCCATTGCATCAATGCATCATTTGACGTTTCTTCATTTCTTCAATTGAAGAAATGAACCAACGTCAAATGATGCATTGATGCAATGGACTTAATGTCTTAACGGTATTCCCTGATCATCTTCAAATACTCCTGATCAGCGGTATGTCCCCCCGCGCGCAGTCCGCTCAAGGTGCGCCTCGCGAGGCGGCGCTGGCTGGAATCCTCCGGCTGTTTTGCCTGTTCGGATAATTTCTTCAGGCGTTGCCGAAGATCCGCGAGTGCCCCTGCGCGATCGGAAGGTTCCGCAAGACGCGTTTCGGCGGACCAGATCGATTGCAACATCTGGATTTCGCGCTCGTCTTCCTCGGTGTCTTTCTTCAATCCATCGCGTACGGCTTTGCTTTTGCCCAGTTGCGTCGCTCGCGCCGCCACCGCCGAGACGTCTCTCAGTCCTTTGAAATCGGACGCTATCGATTGAAGCGCGAGGAAGGTGTCCTTGTCTCCCTGGTTCTGATTCGCTGCAGTCTGTCGTTTTGCGAGGATGCGATCGATCTCCATCTCGTCGCGCGCTTTCACACCCGACTTCATCGCCTGGATCTCCATCCATTCGATAGCAGTAACGGCGAGTTCGCTCGAAAGCCAGACATGCGGTCCCGAAAAGATGGCAAGGTAGTGCGGTGACGTCAGATCGTGATCGAGCTGCCGCATTTCCCAGTGATTGAAATCGTCCGTGCCGGCCGTCGCGAATACGGGAAAGGGAAGTGTGGTCCGCGATTTGCCATCCGGGTAGCCGGCACTCGACGCAAAGACGCCGGCAATTTTGAACGACGAGAGCGCCACGGAAAATGCGACGCGGGCGCCACCGGACATGCCGGCCGTATAGACACGTTTGGGATCGATGCGAAAACGGGAGAACACATCGTTGGCCATGGACGCGGCAGCCTTTCCGGTTTCTGGCGATCCGTTCCGCGAGTTATTGGACCCGGCAATGATGTATCCATATTGTTCGGCCGCTGCCTGGTATCGCTCGACGGCATTCCCGCCTCTTCCGCCCGGATCGAATCCCAGAATGACGGGCCAGGCCCGATCCGCCGTGTAGTTCGACGGCAGATACAAGGCATAGCTTTGAGACGCGTCGGCCGCACACTTCACATCCGGTAGGATCTGGCCGACGGGCAGGGCGAGAAGCAGAAGCACGAAGAGCATGCCCGAATTACAGCACAGCCGAACCGGTGAGACCAACTGGTTTTGGAAGGCGTCATGCACCCGTGATCGACATGTCGGCTCCCGCGCGCGTCACGACCGATATCCCGGAGCGGCTGGATCGGCTTCCCTGGAGCCGGTGGCACCTCCGGATGGTGACCGCCCTCGGCATCACATGGCTTCTCGATGGTCTCGAAGTGACCATGGCGGGCGCGCTGGCGAGCATCTTGAAAGACCCGCGCGCGCTGGGATTGAGCGACGTGGAAGTGGGCGCGAGCGCAACCGCGTACCTTGCGGGCGCGGTGGTCGGGGCGCTCCTGTTCGGATGGCTGACCGACCGGCTCGGGCGCAAGAAGCTATTTTTCGTAACCCTCGCCGTGTACCTGAGCGCCACGGCGGCGACGGCGTTTTCGTGGAACGTCTGGAGTTTTGTCGCTTTCCGGGCGTTGACGGGATTCGGGATCGGCGGGGAATATTCGGCCATCAACTCCGCGATCGATGAGCTGATTCCGGCCGCCGTCAGGGGAACCGTCGACCTGATCGTCAATGCCACATTCTGGCTGGGAGCCGCGCTGGGTTCGCTGGCCACGCTGTTTCTGCTGGATTCCGGTCTATTGCCGCCCACCTTCGGCTGGCGTTTTGCGTTCGGTATCGGCGCCGTTCTCGGACTGGTCATCATTTTCATGCGTAAACACGTTCCGGAGAGTCCACGCTGGCTGCTGCTGCGCGGGCACACGGACGAAGCCGAAACGATCGTCACGAGCGTGGAGCAGGCTATTGAAAGGGAAAAAGGCCCGCTCCCGGCGGCGGAAGGTTCATTGACACTGACGGTGCGGCCGCATACGCCGCTGAGCGACGTCTGGCATGCCATGGTGCGCGAACATCCGCGGCGATCGCTGCTCGGGTTTATTCTGATGTGTACGCAGGCGTTCTTCTACAACGCGATCTTTTTTACTTATGGCCTCGTGCTGACACAGTTTCTCCAGGTGGACAGCCGCCGCGTTTCGCTGTATCTCCTGCCTCTCGCGATCGGAAATTTTGCCGGCCCGCTCATCCTGGGTCGCTTCTTCGATACCGTCGGCCGTCGGCGCATGATCGCCGGAACATACGGCCTGTCCGGAATCCTGCTGATGGGCGCCGCGTTCTTTTTTCGTCAAAACGATGCTGGGGCGATCGGACAGGCGATCTGGTTCACGGCCATTTTCTTTGTCGCGTCCTCCGCGGCGAGCTCGGCCTATCTGACCGTCAGCGAGATCTTTCCGCTCGAAATTCGCGCTTTCGCCATTTCGATCTTCTATTCGGCGGGCACGCTTGTCGGCGGTGTCGGCGCGCCCGTCCTCTTCGGCCATCTTATCGAAACCGGTTCCCGTTCCGCGGTCTTTGAAGGCTACGTCATGGGAGCCGTTCTCATGATATGCGGCGCATTTGCGGAGGCTTGGCTTGGAATCGACGCCGAACGGCGGCCGCTGGAATCGATCGCCCCACCGATACAATCGATTCGGTAGAACAGCCGGCGGAAAAAACCAAGAGGCGATGTGGTGACTTCCGAAAGGCGCCTGTTAGGTTTCATAAATACTTCTTGGCGCCTGCACTTTGCCGTGTGTAGTATGGCGAAGCCGCCGGCACTCCGGCGGGCCCCCGAACAGCGTATCGAATCAGGCAGGCAGCACAGAAGCGCGCTTATGTGAGCGCTGCCCGCTTCTCGAAAGGACCATTCATGACCCTTCGAAGGATTTGCTTTGCCGCGGCGGCTGTGCTCGCCGTCCTGTTGGGCTCCACCGCCCTTACGGCGCAAAACGTGTCGGCCTCGGCGAACGCCAATGTCCAACATGTCACGATCCTGCAAACGACCGACATTCACGATCACGCCAATGGCTCGGACCATGTCGGCCTTGACGTGAATCCGTTCACGGGCACCGGTTTGACCGGCGCCTATGCGCGCATTGCGAGCTATATCAATCATGTGCGTCTCACGGCCAACCATCCCGTGATCGTTGTCGATTCAGGCGACTGGACGATGGGTACGATCTACGACCTGATGGTTACGAAGCAGCCGGGGGCATTATTCTTTCTGCAGACAATGCAGTATGACTGCGTCACGCTGGGCAACCACGAATTTGATTACACCAGCGCCGGCCTGGCGCAAATGCTGGGTGCGGGTCAACGCGCTTTCGGATTCCGGATACCGATCGTTGCCACAAATATGAATCTCGGCGGGGATGCCGATCTGGCTCCGTTGTTCGGCCCCGGGAAGCTCATCGAGTCGTCTCATATCGACAGTCTGACGAATGGGCTGCGGGTCGGCTACATCGGGCTCATGGGCAGCAATGCCGCTTCCGATATCGCGGCGGCGGCGCCGGTAAGCTTCTGGGATCCGTCGGCGAATTACGCCGCCATCCAGGCGCAGGTGGATGCACTGCACAGGCAGGGCGTCCAGATTGTCATTGCGCTTTCCCATTCCGGTACCGACGCCACAGGCACTTCCGGCGAAGACGTCGAGCTCGCGATGCACGTGCACGGAATCAATGTTATCGCGTCGGGTCACACGCACACGCCGCTGCCGCACGCTCAAACCGTGGGGAATGGAACCTGGAACACGTACATCGTAGATGCGGGCTGGGCGGGATCCAATGTCTCGCGCATCGACCTGACTTATCACCCGGCCACTGCGACGACCACGCTCGATGCATCCAGCAATCCCTTAATGACCGACTCCAGTCTCAAAGCCCTGGGCGTTTTTTTGCCGCTCGATCCATGGATGACGCTGGCGGTCGCTGGTGCGGATCTGGAGCTCAACACCACGTTGAAATCCTTTTTCGCTCAGACCTTCTCCGACTACAATCCGTTTCGCATCGGCACCGGTATTTATCATCCGGTTGGCACGACGGCGCAGACCATGGCCTCTAACTCAACCGGCGTCGTGCCTGCGCCAAACGGCCTCGGTGATCTCGCCGCCGACTCCATTCGCGCTGCCGCCAACAACATCATCGCGCAAAATCTCGCCGCGACCGGAGGCAACCCGGGCAAAGCCCCGGGATTCGATTTCACGCCGATTCAGGTGGCGGTCGTGCCGACAGGAGCGTTGCGGGGCGCATTGCAGGCGGGCGTGCCGCTCAGTTTCACCGATATGTACAGCATCTTGCCGCTCGGCTTCACGCCGGACTCGAGCCAGGCGCTTCCTGCCGGCTATCCACTGATATCGACTTATTTCGAACCCGCCGACTTGAAGAAAATGTGCGCTCTGCAGCTCCTGGTGCAGAGCGGTCTGGCGTCCTCCGACGACTACGTGAACATTTCCGGACTGCAGTACACACTTAATGCGGGTGGATCATACACGTATTTCAAGTACGCCACTGCGGCCGCGGTCCTGCAGTTAACGAGCGAAAAGGCGGCGTTCTCCGTTCAGGCCGGTAAAGCGCTGGTTGCTCTGACAACCCTCGGCAGCGATCAGGGCGCCGCGTTGCTTGCAGCATATGCCGCAGGCAATCCATACGCGGTGGCGATGGTGAAGCTGAACGACGTTAACCCGGGAAGCGCGCAAATCGCACAGAATCTCGGTACTCTCGGTCAAGTTGCGGCGGCCGCGGCGGCGGACAGCGTGAACGGTACCTCAACCCTGACGGCGCTTATCATGTCGACGGCTGTCGCTGCGGTCAACACCGTCGCGGGTTTTGCTCCGGGCGACAGTGCGAATATCGGGCCCGCGACCCCGCTCTCATCCAGCGGCCGCGTGCGCGTGGTCCTGGATCTCTATACTCTCCTGCTCGTGAATGCGCTCGGCAGCGAACTGGGCGTTACCGTCTCGCCATACGCCGCAGCAACCGGAACCGTGGTTTTGTCGGCCGCCACCCTGCCCGCTGTCCTGGCCAACCGGATTGATGCCATGCCCTCCATTCCCGGCATTCAGGAGCTGAAGGCATGGATGGCCTTGCTGTACTATGTTGGCTCTCCCCTCAGCGGCAGGATCACGTCGATCTATGCCTCGACCTCCGACTTCAGCCAATTCGCGATGTTCGGCAGCGCCGTACGAAACAGGAGCGCCGTATATCCGGTCGCGAGCATCGGGCAGCTTCTGCTCACGGTAGAGAGCCTGACGAGCGCCCCGTAAGGGCCGCAAGCTGGATCGGCAGCGGAACGCTCAGGTGTGTGCAGTCAGTGTCTGATCTCCGCCATGCGTTTCAGCAGAGCTTCGAGAGGCAGGCCGCCGAAATTCAAATCCAGAATGATATGGTTTACTCCGATGTCTTCGAGGGTTCGGTATTCGTCGGCAGAAGGATTCGAGAATGCGCGGTAATACACGCCGAAATCCTCCGGCCGCTTTCCTTTCGCTTTGGCGGCCGCGTGTAGCCCGCCGATCATGCCTTTGAGATGCTCGAGCGGCACACCCGCAGGATTCCATCCGTTACCGAGATCGATGACGCGCTCGAAAGTTTTTCCGACAAAGCCACCGAAAACGATCGGGGGGTGCGGCTTCTGCACCGGCTTCGGGCCGATGTAGGAGCTGGGAATATTGAAGAACTTTCCGGAGAACTTGACAGGATCATCCGCCCAGATTGTCTTCAAGACCTGTACAAATTCATCGGCCCGCCGTCCGCGAGTCTTGAATTCGACGCCCGCCGTCTCGATTTCATCGGGGGACCAGCCGACTCCGAATCCACAGATCAGCCTGCCATTCGAAAGCACATCCAGCGTTGCAAGCCGGCGCGCCAGGTCCAGTGGTTCGTGATTGCTGAGAACGATGACGCTGCTTCCGAGCCGGATGCGCGAGGTCACCGCGGCTGCAAACGTAAGCGATTCGATCGGATCGAAAACGATCTTGTACTCCTCCGGAAGCTTGCCGTCCGGCGACGCAGGGTAAGGCACCTTCGGATGGACCGGCACCAGGGTCCGCTCGAGCACCCAGAGCGAGTCATAGCCAAGCGTTTCCGCATGCTGCGCTACCGACCGGATCGCCTCTGCCGAGGCAAGTTGTCCGACGTGTGGTAGTGAAAGCCCGAATTTCAGCATCTGATATTTACTCCTCTCAACGCTCCATAGCGCGGTCACTGCGTTTTTTCGATGTCAGCCTCTGCGGATTTCGGAGCCGGGGAACCGGATCTGAATGCGATAAACCTTTTTGATCCGGCATTCGATAGCGCCGGTCTTCAGATCAAACCGTTCGGGCACATCGAGGCGGTGGATGTCCACCACGGCGTGATAACCGCGTTCGGAAAACACGTCGATCAGCATGGCGAGAGCGAGCGGATCATCGAGCACGGGATCTTCGGTGTTGATGTGTGCGATGCCGGAGATGGCGTGCCGCAGCACGATCGGAATCATTTTCTTTTCGATGAATGAGACCACGCCGGCGAACAGCTGGCTGTAGTCGTGTTCGTAGCTGTCGAGGCGCTTGACCATCTCCTGCCGGGCATGGACCGTGATCGCGCTCGCCACCGGCACCCCATGCAGTCGATCGACGGTCCGGGGATCGAGTTCGAGCGTGCTCTGGTACTGCAGCTCGTCCAGGATGTTCTTTTCGACTTCTTCGAACGTGCCCTGGGCGCTGATGAAGTGATAGTGAAAGATCTCCTTCAACGATTGCAGCGCGTCCCAGGTCTGCTCTTTGAACGTCTGATACCGGCGGCGGGCGAGAGCTTCGTCGTGGTCGGTCGGGCGATCCTCGAGCAACGCTCCCATTCCCGAGCGCACCACTTCGGAGTTGTGGTCGTACGTTTCGCGCCCGCGCTTCAACTGCCGGATGACGGATTCGGTCTCATCGACGAACAGAACCATGATGTGGATTGTCGGGCGGGGAAAATGTGCGCGTGACGGACCGTTATAGAAGCTCTGCCGGAGTTCATTGAGCTTGTCGACCAGCAGTTTCAGGGACTCGACCTGAACTTTCGTTCGCGGAAAACCGTCGAGGATCACGCCATGCTCGTATTCCTTGCGAAGCAGCTCTCGCAGGACGAGGCCGATCACTTCCCGATCGCCGACCATGTTGCCCGCGTCTTTCAGGGCTTTTGCCTCCGGCGAGTCGAGCAGGGCACTGATCACGATGGGCGGACAGATGATGCCGCGGGTCTTCGCGATGAACGCGGTGTTGGTTCCTTTACCGGCGCCGGGCGCGCCGCCCAGCAGAATGATTTCCTTCGGAAATCGGAGGCGTTCGCGGCCGAACTCGTCCTCGAGTTCCTGCCAGGCCGATTGAAAAATCAGCTGGGCGTCCTTGATCTCGAGATCGGCCGATTTGTCGGAGCCGGGTTTTGGGGCAGTTTCCGAAAGTTGCATGCGGGCGAAGATTAACCTCGAACGGGACGATCCGCAATTAGAGATTAACTATGAGCCCTGCGAGGGCAGGCTTGAAATCCGGACAACGCGATCTGCAAGCTGGATCTGGAGGCTGTACGCGGCATCGCTCAAATCGGGAAAAATGAACTCCCCCCAGTCGCTGAGCGGAGAACTGGCGATGTGGTCCCCGTCTTGAACCAGGTCGACGTGGGCCGAAGGGTCGGCAATCGGAGAGGCATTTTTCTGTGAAACCTGGCCGGTCAGCGTGATTTTCCGGCTGCCGGAAGGCCGGATCGAGATCGCAACCTCGATGTCGGCCGCCTCATAAGTCATCTCGCGGGAGCCGCCTTCAGAGCGGCGAACGCCGGCGGTAGCTGGACTGGATAAGCTGTCGAATGTTAAAGATGCAAGGATATAATTGCCGAATTGCTTTAAGTAGTCCGGGCGCCGGGCGAGGCGCAGAACCGAGTCCAGCGCCGCCTGCGGCGGTTCGAATTCCATTTCCTGGGGGCCGAGATCCGCTGATGCCTGCATCCATGAGAGGCGATCCATGCATACGGCGCAATCTTCGAGGTGCGATTTGGAGGCATCGTCCAGTTCTACCTTCATTTTCGCGAACTCGAACAGGGCGCCGACGCCAACATGGCTGTTATTCCTGAGAGTCATAATCATAGTGTCTACTGTTAAGTGGCCGCTAAACCCGAAAAAAGTACGGGGGCGGAAAAATTCGGGAATTCAACGCTCGTAGCCCTGATTCTCCAATAACTTACCTAGCCGTTCAAGACACCGGTCACGGGTAAACCCGATGGAGTTAGACGACAAACCAAGCCGTTTGGCGATTTCCGCATACGTCGGAAAGGGGTCCTCAAAAAAAAGCGCCTGGATCACCTGCTTGCATCGCGGACTGAGTTGCTCGATGCCAGTCCGGATCATGTGTTCCTGATCCAGCCGCCGGACCAAACCTCCACTAGGGTCATCGGACAAACTGTCGCTTTCCAATAGACCCACCATGGCGGGATCGCTCTGATTTTTCTGCCGGAAACGGTAACACTTCCGGACCGCAATCCGGACGAGCCAGGCTTGAAGCCGGTCCAGATCCCGGAGAAGCCGGAGTTCCTGAAAGCAGTCGAGCCAGACAGCCTGGAAAATTTCCATCGCGTCCTCGCGTGGGAGCCCGTATTTGTAGGGAATCGAATAGATCAGTCGTTTGTAGCGGTTGACGATGATTTCCCAGGCGTCGCCGTCGCCGTCGAGGCAGGCGCGGATCAGTTCCGGATCGCTGCGTTCGGAGGCGGGCATTAAAGCGGCCCGCGGACCTGCCGATAAAGAGGTTGAGGTCTTGGCATATGCGATTTGTGCGAGTGCAATACGACGGTTACAACCGGCAATTCAAATTGGCCGATCGCGAGTTCGCTTCCGAACTTGAAGCCGGTGGCACGTATCTGATCGCGGATCTTTCGCCTTCCGACTTCATTCCCGTCGGCGAACTGGAACTCGAGATCGCTAAGGCGCGATTGGACTAGTCTTCGAGTCGGCCGGGCCTTCGAAAACGGCCTCGGGAAAATGGTTGTTATCCTGGCAAACATACTCGAAAAGGTCCAACCCCTCCGTCCAACGCAGGTTGAACCCGCTTGACCATGGCGCAGTGTAAGCGCCCGGGTCGTCGATCGTCACTTCATATTTCAAGGTTCGGGCATCGCTGCGCGTGAAGCGCTCGGTGAGATGCAGCCTGTCGGTGTGCGGCAGGCCGTCGCGGCTCAGCCAGAACTTTTCATTGAAGCCGACGGCATCGACGACCAGCGTATCGCCTTCCCAATGGCCGATCGAATCCCCGTAATAGCTGGGCAGCAGGTTTTTGGGATGTTCCTTCCGGTCCATATAAATGGTGCGGAACGAATGCGGTCCGCCGATGTCGAAAATGAAAACGCGTTGAAGCTCCGGCATTTCCACAATCTCAAATCCGTAGGGCGTCACGAACTCGCGTGGTCCGCCCGAAGGCTTGCATCGGGCATGCGGCTCAAAGCGGAGCGTTTCGGCATGACGTTCGTTGACCATCGCTCGCGCCCAATCCTGGAGCGGAACATCTTTGATATCGATCCAGGCATTGAGCGTGGTACGCGCCTCGTAGCTCTTCGGATTGATGACGAGGCGCCCGTCACCCTGCCAGACACCGGATTTCCCGGGCACGGCCGCTAAATTGACATGACCGTTGGCAAGCCGGGGAGCCGGACCGGCCGGGGCCGGGGCCGCGGCATTTCCGCGCTGTCCCTGTTGTGCGGCTAAAGGTAAACAGGTAAGGAGCACCAGGCATGTCACGATCGGCCAATTTCGCACTGTAACCTCCCGAAGGAATCCCAATATACTGCAGCATCGCATAAACGGTTTTGTAATCTTTGTGCCTTTTGTGGCCATTCTTCTTCCCTCCGGTGGAATCCCCGGACCCTGCCGGACTCGAATTCACGCGCCAAAGTGTTGGTAGACCGGATGCAGCCTTCTCTGACGTCTCTCAAAATTCCACCCAGGAGATAACTGAATGGCGAGAAATTACGAACGCGACGAGCGTGAAGGTTGGCGGCGTCAACAACAGAACCGTGACTACGATTATGGCTGGGGCCACCGGCAAGAGGACCGCAACTGGCGAGAAGATCAGGAGATGGCTGAAGGTAACCGCGGGCAAGGTATGCCGCGTGGTTGGGATCGGGGCAATGAGGGCCGTCCAGCATGGCAAGGCGGGCAAGGCGGCGGCTGGCAGGGTGACCGCTGGCAGGGCGGCGACTATCAAAGTTCCCGCGGTAACGACAATCGCCAGTGGGAAGGCGATCGCGAAATGGAATCGCGCGCCGGACGAAACGACTGGAATCGGGGAATGGGTGGAGGCTGGAGTCCGAATGCGGAACGCTGGAAACAGGGGAATTGGAATCAAGGCATGCACGGCCAACATGCCGGCCGCGGGCCCCGCAGTTACAAGCGCCAGGACGACCGCATCGAAGAAGACATCAACGAACAACTGACCCGGCATTCGATGATCGATGCCACCGACATCGAAGTCAGCGTCCAAAACGGCGAAGTAACCATGCGAGGCCATGTCGAAAATCGTGAAGCCAAACGCATGGCGGAAGACATTGCGGAATCCTGTTTTGGTGTGAAGGAAGTCAACAACCAGATCAAGATCAAGCACCACGGCGAAGGGGAAGAGCGGCGGGAGCGAAGAGCGAGCTGAGCTTCGAGAAACCAAGGAACTATATTGGAAGTTGCACCATTCGAGATTTCTGCATTTGAAATTTGAAATGCAGAAACCTCGAATGATGCAACTTCCAATAATTTCCCACCTTGATTCCAGAGTACAATCCCGGAAATGTCCGACATCGAGGTTCCAGTCTTAATCGTCGGCGGGAGCCTTGTCGGGATGTCCGCTGCGCTGCTGCTGGCCCAGCATGGAGTCCGCGCCCTGGCGGTCGAGTATCATCGGGGAACGGCGATCCACCCGCGCGCGGCGCAGATCAGCCAGCGGACCATGGAAATCTTTCGAACTGTGGGCGTCGAGCAGATCGTCCGGAAAAAGTCCGGCCAGCAATTTGTTCAGGACGGCGCCATCATGGCCGTCGAAACTCTCGCCGGCAAAGAGCTCACCTATTTCATTTCCAACTTGAACGAAGGTGTGCGCGACGTCAGTCCGACAGAGCGCATTTTCATTTCGCAGAGTCTGCTCGAGCCGCTGTTGAAATCCAGGGCTGAGGAACTGGGCGCTCAGCTTCGCTTTGCCACGGAGTTGATCGCGTTCGATCAGGATGCGGACGGAATTTCGGCAACCCTGCGTCAGCGCGATTCCGGACAAACCGAAAAGGTTCGAGCGCAATACATGATCGCGGCCGACGGCGCGCATAGCCGTGTCCGCGAACGGCTCGGCATCGGGATGAGCGGCCGCGGCGCATTCTCGAACAGTGTCACGATTTACTTCCGCGCCAACGTTGCGCCGCTGCTGCGTGGCCGGAATCTGAGCGTGATTTATGTGAACAACGCGACGCTGCGCGGGTTCTTCCGCTTCGAGAAGCCTTTCGATTCAGGTTTCCTGGCGATCAACGCGCTCGGGGATCCGAAAGATCCAGTGACGGACGTTGCGACCGGGCTGACGGAGGAACGATGCATTGAACTCGTCCGGATCGCGCTGGGTTCAGAAAGCATTCCGATCACGATTGAGAGCCTCATGCCATGGAAGGCGGCGGCCGAGGTTGCCGACCGTTTTCAGAGCGGACGGATTTTTCTTGCCGGCGATTCGGCTCACATCATGCCGCCCAATGGCGGCTTCGGCGGAAATACAGGGGTCCAGGATGCGCACAACCTGGCGTGGAAACTGGCCAGCATTCTGAAAGGGAAGCCGGACCGCGAACTGCTCGACACCTACGAACGTGAGCGCCGACCAGTGGCACAATTCACCGTGGAGCAGGCCTATTCACGTTACGTCACGCGAACAGCGCCGTACCTGGGAACGCTGGACATCCAGCCGGTAGAAAGCGATCTGAATGTCGAGTTGGGCTACTGCTACGAGGGCGCTCCGCACGAAAACCCACGTGAGTCCAAGGCGCGTCCCGGCTCCCGCGCGCCGCATTGCTGGGTGGAGCACAAGGGCGAACGCATTTCGACCCTGGATCTGTTCGGAAAGAACTGGACATGGCTGGCCGGCCCCGAGGGTTCGCGCTGGCGCGAGCAGGCCGGCGGCGCCGATTTCCACATTATTCGCGATGAGGGTTTCTGCGACGCCTACGGCATTGGTTCCTCGGGCGCTGTTCTCGTGCGTCCCGACGGTTTCGTCGCCCGCAAAATAGGGTAGGAAAAGGAACCACAAGAAGCAGAAAAGCTTTCGTACGCAAAGAAATAAGAAGAGTCGAGGACCTGGCGGATATCGAGGTCTCCGGGGCTGGGAGGTTTTGGGAAATCCAGATCGGGATGGCCTTGCCTCTGTTCGTCGAGAAATTTCTGCAGAGGCCGCAGCGTCCAGAATTTGCTAACTCATAATTTGTGGCTAAAATCCATCGAGGGATTTATGTCAAGTTGGCTGGACCTATACAACCTCGCCGGCCGGGTGCGCAAGATGGCGCCGTGGGACTGGATGGATGAAATCGATATTTTCGGTGTGCAGGCGCATCCCGGCCGCGATCCGTTTTTCATCAGTGTGATGGGGGCGGGAGGTGAGCATTTTGCGATGGCGATGTATCCGGACATTGGAGCACTCTCGCAATTGTGGGCTCTCCGGGAAGTGCAGTACGTCGAACCGGAGATGGTACTGGAAATTCCTCAGACGCAACTCTCTTTCGAAGACCGCGAATACCTGCAGGAAGACGATCGCAATCTCCTGAAGCGGCTTGGTCTGAAATTCAAAGGCGCGAAGGCGTGGCCGCAGTTCCGAACTTATCGGGGAGGCTTTTCACCTTGGCTGCCGAGTCTCGAAGAATTAGAGCCGTTCAGAGTCGCCCTCGAACAATCATTAGAGGTCGCGCCGAGGCTGCAAGAGCATCCCGAGTTGATCCATCCTGAAGACCCTGCGAGCTATCTGGTGCGGACGGCAGATCCAAACGGCAAGTGGCGGGATGAGTTTCGAAAGATCCAGTTAACGCCCATACGTCGGGTTCGCAGCATGCCGGACGCCGGCCAGGTGCGTCGTGGCCGCGCGATGCCGAAAGGCGAGGGTCGCCTCGAAGTGGACTTTTTCATGATTCCCACACCCGTTCTCACTGGCAAGGAGCACACCTTCTATCCCTATGTGCTTCTGCTGGTCGAGTCCAAACAGGGTCTGGTTGTCGGTCAGCAGCTGCTGAGCGTCGAGACGACTGTTGACGATATGCTCCACCGCGTCCCCGAAGGATTGCTGGCGCAGTTCGAGCGCATCGGAAACCGTCCCTCGACGCTCGTCGTTCGCCCAGGGCGCATGGAGAATCTCCTCCGTCCGTGGTGCGAAAGCCTCGGCATTAAACTCATGGTTCATGAGCACCTGCAGCATCTCGATGAAGCCAAACAGGGCCTGATTGAGTTTCTATCGACCGGAGGCTGATCAGGCCGCCCGCTGAATTTTCGACCCGGCGTCTTTATCTCAACGGCACGGCGAATGGTTCGCCCGATTGCTGGAACAAGCCGATCGATCCCGATACCGCCTGGCCCGGGTCAGCGCTGAACAAAATCAGTTCCGTTGCGAATCCGCCGCCGTCGGGCAGGTGCGGAACCAGCAATGGTTCCGTTCTCGCCGCGGCAGTCTCGCTGACCGGCGGCGTTGTCGTGATTAGAAATTCCCCGCGTTCGTTATATCGCGTGCGCAACCCGATGACGGACACGTCTTGAGACGGGGTGGAAACGCGCAAGACGCCCTTGAACGGATTCGGCAGACCGGGGAATACCTCCGGAAGAAACCTGGCGGCGTGCGCAAATGCGGGCAAGGCCACAGACGCATCTGGCGGCAGACCGGTTTTCGATCCATCTAAATTTGTAAGCTCCAGCGTCACTCTGTTCTCACTGGCTCCGTCGTTGGCAATCGCGATCGCGCTTTGAGTCGAGTTCGGACGTCCATCGGTTCCATCGGATTCCACATAGACACGCAATGCTGTGCCTGCAACGGAAGGAACGCTCGCCTGTGTCACCGTCAGCGTTCCTCCAGGCCGATACGAAAAGTTGATGAGGGGCACCGGAGCCGCTGCTCCGTCCGCCGGGACGACTCGGACGGATCCCGTCACCGCAGCCGCACCGCTTCCATCCGGGACAAGCTTCCGGGAAGAGTGCGGAGGAATGGTGTAGGTGAAGGAATTGTCGCTTTGTCCATCGATCGTCACGCCGGTGAGGTTTCCGGCATCGTCGTGGAATTCCACAAGCCCGGACAGAGGGCCCTCGCCCGGATTGACCAGGAGGATCTGCGTTGTCCATCCACCGCCGTTGGCGAAATGCGGAACAACGATGGTCTTCATAGGCGTGGCCGCAGAGGTGTCGATCACAGGCAGCGCCGACATCAGAAATTCGCCGCGCTCATTGAGCAGCCCGCGTATTGCGATCGCGCCGACAGGGACATCGGACGTGAAACTGAAGGTTCCTTGAAAACTCCCGCCCCCGAATGTGTTGAACGGTTCTGCGTCGAGGAACCGGGCGATCTGCTGGTTTGCGCCGATCGTGGCCGTGCCTGAACCGAGGTCATGGCCTGCAGCATCGGTATAGAAAAACCGGATTGTTGCCGTCTGGCTGTTGGGATTAGCGATAGCGACTCCCGTCTGGAGAGGGCCGTCGATTTCCGCATAGATCCGCCCGGAAGAAAGCGCGGGCGCTGCCAGAATCCCGGTTTCGCTGATCAAAGCGCCCGCGCGGTCACTGAAGATGGCCAGCGCCGCAGGCGGAGTCGAGCCGGTGGCTTCAATTTGTGCGTAGCCCGTCTGAATGGTTGCGGACGTTCCTGTACTCGCCAGCAATGTCCCGCCGCGATCCACGAGTGTGAAGGGAATCTCAGTCAAGACAATCTTCCGGATCCGATTGCTGAAAGTATCCGAGATGAACAGCGTGTTGGCGCCATCCACCGCGATACCATATGGCGAGGTGATCTCAGCGGCGATAGCGGAACCGCCATCGCCGCTGAAACCGTAGGCGCCGGTCCCTGCGACACTCCGGATGATACCGTCCGGCGTGACTTTGCGGATGCGCTGGTTGTTCGTGTCGGCGATGAAAAGATCGCCGGATCCGTCGATGGCAATCGCCTGCGGGTAGGTGATATGTGCTGCCGTTGCCGGACCGCCGTCGCCGGAAAAGCCTATCGTGCCGGTGCCCACGACCGTTGTGATAATGCCGTTGGGCGCAACCCTTCGTATGCGATTATTGACGGAGTCGGCAATGAACACATTGCCGGCGGCATCGACGGCGACTGCGGCAGGGAAGGCCAGCTGAGCGGATGTCCCGGGCCCTCCGTCGCCGCTGAATCCCATCGTTTTATTTCCCGCAATGGTGGTGATGACTCCGGCAGGATTGATGCGCCGGATGCGATGGCTGCCGGTTTCGGCAATGAATACGTTGCCTGCGCTGTCCACGGTCACTCCGGCGGGTTCATTGACTTCCGCCTGAAGCGCCGGACCGCCGTCTCCGCCGGCGCCGCCGGCTCCCCCCGCGCTGCCGGCTCCCGCAATAGTGCTGATGATGCCGCCTGGCGTTACTTTCCGAATGCGCTCGTTTCTGGTGTCCGCGATGAATAGATTGCCGGCCGCATCGACCGTGATGCCGGCCGGATAGTACAGCTGCGCCGACGTTGCGCTTCCGCCATCGCCGCTGAATCCCCCGGTTCCGTTGCCTGCGACGATCGTCATCACCCCGCGATTCGTGATCTTGCGGATGCGGTGAACGTCCGTATCGGCAATATAGAGGTTCCCGGCGCGATCGGTTGCGATCGTGTTTTGAAAGAAAAACTGCGCCGCCAAAGGCGAATTGCCGTCATCGCTCTTTCCGGCTACCGAACTGATGAGCCCCGCTGCATCGATCCTGCGGATGCGGTAGTTGGCCTGGTCCGCCACAAACAGATTGCCGATTCCATCGGCAGCGACATCGACCGGCAAAGTGAATCGGGCGGAGACCGCGGGGCCGCCATCACCGCTGAATCCAGGGACTCCAGTGCCCGCAACGGTATGAATCGACCCATCGGGACTTACCATGCGGACGCGGTTCGTGCCGATATCGGCGACAAAAACATTCCCTGCGGCATCTGCAGCGATGCCGCCCGGATTCGAGATCACTGCCGAAGTCTTGATGACGCCGGCGGCGGTAACCATCCGAATACGATTGTTATGTTGGTCGGAGATCGAGATGTTGCCCGCGGCATCGACCGCCACCGCGACGGGTTGGTTCAGCGTTGCGGCTGCCGCCGGGCCGCCATCACCACTGAATCCGGCGGTTCCATTCCCTGCAACCGTCTTGATGATGCCGGACGGCGTCACCATCCGGACCGTATTGTTTCCGGCGTCGGCGATGAACAGATTGCCTGCGCGATCGACCGCCAGGCCTCTCGGCCCCGCAAGATGCGCCGAAACCGCAGGGCCGCCATCGCCGCTCAGTCCGGCTCCGCCATTTCCGGCAACCGTTGTGATAACGCCCGCCGGACTGATTTTGCGAATCCGATTGTTCTTCGAGTCCGCGACGAAGACATTTCCGGCGCCATCCGCCGCCACGCCTTGCAGGTAATTGAATCGGGCGGAGGAGGCGGGCCCGTTGTCTCCGCTGAATCCAACCACTCCACTGCCGGCGAGTGTCATCAGTCGACCGTCCGCCATGACGTGATAGACCTTATTCTGATTCGAGCCGATATAGAAACCGCCCGCTCCGTCTGCGCTGATCGCTTGTGGTACCCCGATGGTCTGCGTGAGCGCCTGGGAACCATCTGCTGGAAACTCCGGTCCCGCATAGGTCGAAATGATCGAGGTCTGAGCGAAACCGCTCGATCCGAATAGCATTAAAAAGATATAAGTTAGCGACGGAACACGATGCACCCTCATCCTGCAGGTCCCTCCCCGCTCTATCGGTTAGCTTGGTATTTGCAAGATGTTGGCCTTTTGTGCTTCTTGTGTTCCTTCCCCCTGTCATACAGTTAAGTTCTGCTATAGTTTTCCGGCTATGCGCACATCTGTCCTTTTTCTGCTGGTTTTTGCTGTGGCCGTGTTCGCCGCAGGTTCCAAAGCGCTCGAAATTTATGTCGTCGATGTCGAAGGCGGGAATGCGACTCTGTTCGTATCCCCCTCGGGCGAATCCGTTCTCATCGATAGCGGGAACGGCGGAGCCGCAGCGCCGCGTGACGCCGGCCGCATCATGGCGGCGATGAAGGATGCCGGGGTTCAGCAGATCGATCATCTGATCACGACGCATTGGCACGCCGATCATTTCGGAGGAATGGCCGAACTGGCTTCTCACGTCACGATCAGGGAATTCATCGATCACGGTCCAAACGTTCCGACGGATCGCGCTGCGGACGAATTCGTCAAGACGACCTATCCGCAGCTCTACGCCAAAAGTAAACACACCGTCGCAAAGCCTGGTGATCGGATTCCGGTTGCCGGGCTCGAGTGGCGTATTGTCGAAGCCGGCGGGCAGCACATCACGTCGCCGGTGCCGGGTGGTGGAAAACCGAACGCCTCCTGCGCGGCTTTCAAGGCGCAGGACGTGGACATGACCGAGAACGCGCAGTCCGTCGGCAGCCATGTGATGTTCGGAAAATTCCGCGCGCTGCATCTCGGCGACCTGACGTGGAACAAGGAATTCGACCTGATGTGCCCGCAGAATCGCCTCGGCGCCGTCGATCTCTGGATTGTTTCGCATCACGGCCAGGCGATTTCGAACTCCGAAGTGCTTGCGCATGCGATCCAGCCGCGCGCCGCGATCATGAACAACGGCACCCGCAAGGGCGGCCAGCCCGAGGCCATGCGGATCATTCATTCGATACCGGGTCTGGAAGATCTCTGGCAATTGCACTTCTCACAGCTCAGCGGGCAGGAATACACAGTGCCGGGTATGTTCATCGCGAATACGGTGGATGATGCGCAGACGGCGATGCCGATCGCGCCGTTCCAGCAGGCGGCAGGCGCGCCAACGCCACCGGCTCCGGCTCACAACGGCACAGCCTACTGGATCAAGGTATCGGCTCAAGCGGACGGCACTTTCACAGTAACGAACACGCGGAACAATTTCAGTAAGACCTACAGACCCGGAGTGTAGAATGTCGCGCGAGCTAAAGACGGTAGCGTTGGACGCGCCACGCGCGGCATCACGCGAGCACTGGTACGCCGTTCTTGCATCCACGATCGGCTGGACGCTGGATTCCTTCGATTACTTCGTCGTGGTCATGGTTCTCACGGAGATCGCGAAGGAATTTCACCGCACAAACGCCGAGGTCGCACTGACGATCACACTCACGCTGGCGATGCGGCCCGTCGGGGCATTCCTGTTCGGTCTGATGGCGGACAGATACGGCAGGCGCATTCCCCTGATGATCGATGTGATCGCGTTCTCCGTGTTGTCGGTCGCTACGGGGCTGGCCCCGAATTTCAAAACGTTCCTCATTGTGCGCGCCCTGTTCGGCATCGCCATGGGAGGGGAGTGGGGCGCCGGTGCATCCCTCGTGATGGAGAAGGTCGCGCCGAAGTGGCGCGGTTTACTGTCCGGCGTTCTGCAGCAGGGCTATACGACAGGGAATCTGCTGGCTTCGCTGGCCTACTTTCTCATCGTGCCGCATTTCGGATGGCGGGCTCTGTTCTTTGTGGGAGGAGCGCCGGCGCTGCTGGCCTTTTTCATCCGCCGCAATGTCAGCGAGTCCGAAGTATGGGAACGGACGCGCCGTAAGGAATGGCGGGATCTCTGGGCGGTGATTCGCGCGAATTGGAAGGTTTTCGCTTACCTCGTGCTGTTTCTGACGTTCATGGGTTTCTGCGGTCACGGCACGCAGGATATGTATCCGACCTTCCTCAAGACGCAGCGCGGCTTCTCGGCTCAGGGCGCGGCCGTGATGACGATGATCGCGAATCTCGGCGCCCTCGTCGGCGGCATTCTTGTCGCCATGACGTCCGATCGTTTCGGCAGGCGGAGGTCGATCGCGTGCGGCCTGGGTATTGCGATTCTTGTGATTCCGCTGTGGGTGTTCGCTCCGACGACAGCCATGCTGGCGGCGGGCGCTTTCCTGATTCAATTCGGCGTCCATGGAGCATGGGGCGTCGTGCCCGCGCACATTTCCGAACTGGCGCCGGATCAGATCCGCGGCTTCATGCCCGGTTTCGCTTATCAATGCGGAATTCTGCTGGCGGGCAGCATCACCTATCTTCAGGCCAGGTTTGGAGGAATGACGAGCTATTCCAACGCGATGGCGTTAACGGCGCTTGTGGTTTTTGCATGCACCGCGGCCGTGGTTTCGGCCGGCCCGGAAAAGAAGGGTGTCGTGTTTGGAAGTCCCCTGTAGGCGCGGTGTTTACCGGGCCGAAGCGGCGCGGGTAATCATTACGAATGCGACGATGCGGCCGTCGAGCGACATCGTGTGCTGCGTCATTTCGACGTTGAGGATCGTTCCGTCCTTGCGCCGGTGTCGTGAGGCTGTGATTTCAACGACGTTGGGAATCGGCGGTAATTCCGGCGCCATGTGGCTTGGATCTTCCAGTATCGCGTCAATATGTTCCATCAGTAGAAATTCATCGCGCGAGTAGCGATAGAGGCGCATGGCCGCGTCGTTGACGGCGATGAACCGGCGGGTTGTCAGGTCGTGCACCCACATTGGTTGGGGATTGCCGTCGAACAGCAGCCGGTAGCGGCCCTCGGATTCCCGGAGCGCTTCTTCAGTCTTGCGCCGCTCGGTGATGTCGCGAACCTGCAGAAGAATTGCCGTCCCCCCCATGTAGGGAATGGCACTGGAGCGAATCGACACCGGAATGCGGTTGTTGCCCGCGCCGAGACTGTAGCCTTCCACTTCGCCATCGACCAGCCTGTCCGAGCGAACAACGGATTCGCGGTACTCCGGAGGGACGAGGTCCGAGACGTTTTTCCCGACCAGTTCATCCCGGCTCAGGCCGTGCAGCTGGCAGGCCGCGGGATTCACATCGAGAACATTGCCGTCAAGGTCTTCGATAAATATCGCGTCGGGAGAACTCTCGAAAACCGTGTGGAAGAGGCGTTCCCGTTCTTCGAGTTCGTATCGATTCGTCGCGGCCTTCATGGAGGAATGGCATCATAACGACAGAGCCTGCCGCTGTCAATGTTGCTACAGCCGGATGGTTTCGTCGCGTCCGGGCCCCGTGGATACCATGCTTATCGGAACGCCGAGATATTCGGAGAGAAACTTCAAGTAGTCTTGAGCAACCGCCGGAAGCTGGGACCATTCTTTGATTCCGGCGAGCGGCGTCTTCCAGCCCCGAATGTTCTTATAAACCGGCTGAACTTCGGCAAGGATTGCCACGTCGGCGGGAAATTCCTTCAATACGGATCCCTTGTACTTGTAGTCGACGCAGAAGGGGATTTCGTCGAACGTGTCGAGCACATCGATCTTGGTGACGACAATCGAATCCAGGGCATTGATCATCGTTGCGTATCGCGCGGCCGGCCCGTCGAACCATCCGCAGCGCCGCGGACGCCCGGTTGTGGAGCCGTATTCATTACCCCGGGTTCGAAGCTGTTCGCCGGCGCCCTCCGGAGACTCCGTGGGAAATGGACCGGCGCCGACGCGCGTGGTATACGCTTTCGAGACTCCGGTCACACTGTGCACATATTTCGGGGACACGCCAAGCCCTGTGGCGACGCCGCCTGCGGCCGCACTCGACGAGGTGACGAAGGGAAAGGTGCCGTGGTCGACATCGAGCAGCGTGCCCTGAGCCCCTTCGAAGAGGATCGCTTTGCCGGCACGGATCATCTCGTTGAGCATGACGGAGGTATCGACAACGAACGGTTTTATTCTGGCGCCATACTCCGCATACGAATCGCAGATCGGTTCCGGATCGATGGTCTGCGGATATTTCAGCGCCTCGAGCTCGCGGTTCTTCTCGGCAACCTGTGCCCGGATCTTTTCCGGAAGCGTCTCGGGGCTGATCAGATCGCAAACGCGCAGCCCGCGGCGGCCCATTTTGTCTTCGTAGGCGGGCCCGATGCCGCGAGAGGTCGTACCGATACGCCGTTCGCCGAGTTGCTTTTCGATCGCAGCTTCGAGCACCCGGTGATAGGGAAGAATGACGTGACAGCGATTGGAGACATAAAGTCGTCCTTCGACGGAGACATCCATCGCCCTTTGTATCGCCTGCGATTCTTCGATCAAGGCGAGCGGGTCGAGCACGACCCCGCCTCCAATCACGCATTTCACATTGGGCTGGAAGATGCCGGAAGGAATCAGGTGAAGGACATGCCGCCGGTTGCCGAAACTGACGGTGTGTCCGGCATTGTGGCCGCCCTGATAGCGCGCGACGCAGTCGTACGCCTCCGAAAGGATGTCGACAATCTTACCCTTTCCCTCGTCGCCCCACTGGGCGCCTACAACTGCGAGATTTCTGCTCACTACAGATGTTTATCGAGAGCTTTGGTGATCACGCTCTTGTCGACGGCCCCGACGATCTGTTCCTTCACCTGGCCGTCTTTGATCACGAGCAGCGTTGGAATACCCCGGATATTGAACTTCGCGGCCGTTGAGCCGTTGGCATCGACATCGAGTTTGCCGACTTTGACGCGGCCTTTATATTCTTCGGCGATCGCGTCAACGGTGGGAGCGAGAGCACGGCATGGCGCACACCACGCTGCCCAGAAGTCCACCAGGACTGGTGTGTTTGCCTTGACCACTTCGGCTTCGAAGTTGGTGTCCGTGATCTCAATCGTGTTAGCGCCCATGTATCCTCCAGAAAAATTCTACACTAACACGTCAATCTTCGGTGGCTGCTCCTGCTCGATTTCTCCGCTCGGAGTGTAAATGGGCGCCGATGCGATCCGCTCGCGCTTAGGCTGCGGCGGCTTGCGTTGCTGTTGCTTTCGTTCGTCATGCTGCGAGGACCCGGCGATATTCGCGAAGTTGCTCAGTGGCATGATCTCCATAGAGTTCTCCTGATGGGTATATCGGTCTGGGAAGCTTTCGACTTTATGGGAAAATGAATTTGACATGAATTTCAAGCATCGCGAAGATCTGACGGAGATCATGGACGACGTCAACCGTCCGGAGCACGAGTTCCAGCTCGCATATCGGGAGCTGAAGGTCATCAACGAACGGCTCGGCGGAATCCGCGCGATCGAGCGCTTTTTGCCTCAGGTTCCCAATCTGCTCATCCTGGATGTGGCTGCCGGCGGCTGCGACGTCAGCGACGCGTTGCTTGATCGTATGCGCTGCCGGGTTGTCGGTTTGGATTTAAATGCCGGCGGATTGAAGCTTGCGAGGCGCACCTGGCCGGTTGCGGGAGATGCGTTAAAACTGCCCTTTGCGGATAAGACCTTTGATGTCGTGATGTCGTCGCTGTTCTTTCACCATGTCTCCAATGATGATTGTCCCCGGGTGCTGGCCGAAATGTGGCGCGTGTGCCGGCGGCGCGTTATCGTGAACGATTTGCATCGGCACGCCGCGGCGTATTACTCGTTTCGATTGCTCGCCGCGCTCTTCAGTAAGAGCGAAATGGTGAAACATGACGGTCCGGTGTCGGTACGGCGGGCTTTTCATCCTCAAGACTTATTAAAGTTCTCGGAGCGTGCGGGAGTGCCGGCGCGCGTTCATCGCAGTTTCCCGTTTCGCCTGGTCCTGGTGGCCGACCGATGATCCAGCGGGATGTTGTCGTGATTGGCGGCAGCCTGGCCGGTTCGGCATGTGCGCGTGAGCTGGTGCGATTGGGTGTGGACGCCGTCGCTCTGGAGCGTGACCGGTTTCCGCGGCACAAGGTGTGCGGTGGATTTCTATCGCCCGGCGCTGTTGCCGGCCTGAAGGCGCTCGATATTCTGGAGGATGTCCGGCGCGCGGGGGCGGTGGAAGTGATGTCGGCGCGAGTCCGGGCCGGCTCGGCCGATGTGGAGATTCCATTCGAGCGGCCGGGATTGGGAATCTCGCGCAGCACGCTGGATGACATCGTGGCGCGGTGCGCCGCGGTGGAGCAAGGTCATGCCGTGCAGCACGTCCGCCGTTCAGGGCGGGGCTTCGTTGTGGACGATGTGTCGTGCCGCGTCGTGATTGACGCAGCAGGGAAGCTCAGCCGCTTCACAAAACGGCGCACTGAAGATGAATTCGGCATTCAATATTTTGAAGGAGGCGGGCATGGGCCGGTGCTCGACTTCTGGTTCCTTGATGACGCATACGGCGGAGGCGTGTCGGTGGACGGAGGCCGGTCGAATTTTTCTTTTCTTATCCGGAAAGACGCATTGCGGAAGTACACCGATCGGCCGGGCTGCCTTGTAACGGGCCCTCTCGCTTACGAGCGGGTTCCGGGTGATTTTATCGCCATCGGAGACGCCTCCGGGATGGTGGATCCGTTCTGCGGTGAAGGCATGCGGCACGCTCTTGAAAGCGGTATCCTTGCGGCGCGTGTCGTCGCGGCCGGGATTCGGCGCGGCGCCCGGTATGAAGAAATGAAATGGGAGTATGAAGCGCGATGGCAACGCCGCTGGGCCGTGCGAAGGGAAATCGGCGCAGTGCTGCGCCGTTGGCGGGGATGGTTCGGGCCCGCGCTGCGTGTTGCGCCGGCCTGGCTGGTAAACCGGATCTGGGACTGACGCCAAATTTCAGCATGGCGTGTGAGCGACCCCCTGCCGTGCGCTTCGCGCCCGGCTCTCCCCCTGTATCAGGGGGAGAGTCGTGTTGAGTTAAGCGGGTTGCTGTCCCCCTGATACAGGGGGACAGCCGTGCCGGAGGCACGGCAGGGGGTCGCTCACGACGACTTTTTACATTTTCCGAACGCATCAATGTACATTCTCGCCATCATCGCCATTCTGCAAGGCCTGCTGACGCTCGTCGACGGCATCCGCAGCGCGCGCCATATGCGGACGTACCGTCCGGGGCGGGCCAATGGCCATCGGCGTGTCGTGGTGTTTTGCCCATGCAAGGGTATCGATCAGGGATTCGACAAGAATATTCGATCGATCCTGAACCAGGACTATCGCAACTATGATGTGCAGTTTATCGTCGAAGCCGACGACGATCCCGCTTATTCGGCTCTGAAGCGCCTGGGCGCGAATATCCTCGTCGCGGGCCGGGCATCCGACTGCGGGCAGAAAGTTCACAACCTTGCCTACGCCGTGGCGCGCAGAAGCGACGCCGGGATTTATGTGTTCTGCGATTCCGACGTGCGATTTCCCCACGACTGGCTGTCCCATCTCATCGCGCCACTCGATGCCACCAACGTCACGACCGGCTACCGATGGTACGTTGCCACCCGCTTCCATTTTCCGACGCTGCTGCGTTCCGCCTGGAACGCGTCGTCCGTCTCAATTCTCGGCGATCACGGCCGGAATTTCGCCTGGGGCGGTTCCACGGCGTTATATCGCTCGACCTTCGAGCGTCTGAAGATTCTCGACGCCTGGCGGGGATCGATCAGCGACGATTACGCCGTCACACGCGCCGCCCAGCGTCATGCGTCGAAAATCGTCTTTGTGCCGCAGTGTCTGGTCCCGTCCTACGGGGAATGCAGCTTCAGTGAAGCGCTGGAATTCACGACGCGACAGGTCGTTATTACCCGGGTTTACCATCCCGGGCTCTGGCGCGCCGGGTTCCTCGGACATGCGATCTTCAACGCCGCATTCTGGATTCTTCCGTTCTTTCATCCGTGGCTCTGGCTCGCGCTTTACAGCCTTTCGGCCACCAGGGCCGCGATCCGGCAACGCGCCATCCGGACGGCGCTTGCGCCGGAGGTCTGGTCCGGTCACGATTGGTTCTATATTCTGTGTTCGCCGCTGGTGGCTCTGTTGTATCTGTACAACATGGTCGCTTCGGCGCTGGGGAACGAGATCGTATGGCGGCAGATCCACTACAAACTCATTTCTCCCAACGAGACACGCGTGTCTGGCGGATCCGCTGCAAGCGAAAGCTGAACACGATGATTCGAAATTGCCTCCGTGAAGCGGGACGCTGCTGACGGAATGGTAGGAATTGTTCAACAGGGATCGCCGTCGATGGCGTGGTGGGTTTTCCGCGCATATCGGGCATTGGACTAAACCTGTTCACATGTGACGCGACAGGCTTCCGCATCAGCGAAGCCGTCCTCTTGAAGCCTGGCCATATCGACTCCGGCCGAATGGTGATTCGCGTCGAATAAGGCAAAGGTCAGAAGGATCGCTATGTGATGTTGTCACCACGCCTGCTGGAGACATCCGGCCCTGGTGGCGTACCGCCAGGCCGCAAGTCTGGCTTTTTCCGGGCCAGCGCGGCGACAAACCGATCACGCGCCATGCGGTCGAGAAAGCATGTGCCATGAGGCGCACCTCCGTTCGAATATTTCTAAACCCATCACGCCCCACTGCATGCGGCTCATGCGTTTCGTTCCATATGCTGAAAAACGGCACCGCCGTCCGTACCATCCAGCTCCTGTTGGGGCATCGCAGTATGCATTCCCAGGAAGGGGAATGCATTGATCTGGGCCAACATGCGCGAGTGCGGATCGAAGGAGCGGCCCGATCCAGAATGCGTACGAGCGGCGCTGTAAGGCCTGGTCCCGATGATCGCCCTATCGACGGGAACGCAGATCCGGATTGCCGCCGGGGTAACGGATCTGCGGCGAGGATTCACGGGGCTGAGCACGCAGGTGCAGACGGTTCTGAAAGAAAGTCCGTTTTCGGGCCGAAGCCTACTCGGACTTTTCCAGAATCGCGGCTTCGACGCCTTCGGGATAGAGGTTTGGAAAGTAATAAGGCACGGCTTTCGCAGGGACGGCCAGGCGGATTGGACCCTTTGCGGTCGTCGGTGAGACCAGGCCTTGCTTCAAGGTTTCGTCAAGAATGCGGCGGGCCGTTCGCTCCGGCTTGCCTGTAATTCGAGGAACCTCACCGCGGGCAAGTTCGCCGTGTGTCAGCACTTCAACAAGAATGTATTTCGCTTCTTCAGGCAATCCAAACGCTGAGCGTCGCTGCACGTATTTCGCAATACGGTGTTCCAGCCCGGGGAGATCTAATAGCCTGGTCATGAACCGAACCTGATCCAAAGCCGTTTGCAGGAAGAACTGACAGAATATCGCCAATCCAGATTCGGATAGGTTTCCGCGACCATCGAGATCGCCTTGCCTCGGCTGATCGGCGCCGACCAGAGCCGCAATATATTGGTCCTTATATCGACAGAGCCCCCTGGTGACAGTCCACAGACCATGTGAATCCAATCCAACTCGAATCATGTACGCGTTCGTAAACAGGCGCGTCACGCGCCCATTTCCATCGATGAATGGATGGATCCAAGCCAGCCGGTGGTGTGCCGCGGCGCATGCGATCATCTTCGTGAGACTCTTTAGACTCCAGGGTTCATATATTTCCTGGAAGCGATCCAAAAATGATTGAAGATGTTTGTGATGCGGCGCAACATGCTGACCAACTTTTACATTCCTGTGTCGCAACTCGCCCGGCTCAAACCGCTCCGTGTTGCCGTCGCTATCAGTTACGACGCGAAACTCGCCAGGCATTCGAGAATAGAATTCATAATGGACCCACCGAAGGAAATCCGTCGAACAGATCGCTAAATCCTCTTCTGCCCGCAGCCTATCTTCCAAAAGGATTTGTACTTCAATGTGCGCCTGACTCTCGAGCTGCAAAGCCCTCTTCTTAGGCTCTGCCGAGTAGTCTTTGTGCAAGGCTTTTTCAATATCCAACGGAAGAGTGTGATGCCCTTCTATTAAATTCGAATAATAACTGTTCATCTGGCGCAACAAAGCGACTACTGCCGAACGCGTTATGGGATGGAGTGAGCCTGCTAAAGCGCTCGCCTCCCGGACAAGCCTTAAGGCCAGTTCCTCTAACGTGCCGTCGCTTCCTCTTGGAAGCATCGGCTCCAATTCCCGTGGATGAGTGTAAAGTTGGTCCTCTGTAAGCTCGATTGCCGGTCTTGACGCTAAACTTGGCCGATCCTTAGCCGCTTCTTTAAGCCGCTCAATGGCCGGTTTCTTGGCCGGTTTATTCCGCTTAACACTCATATTATTTTCAATTAGTTGCGCCGCTCAATGTGCCAATACTACACCCACTTCAGGCCGATCCATAGAAGTATAATCCGGGGCCAATTTGGCCGATCTTCTGGCCGGTCTTTTGACTGTAAGGATAACAGAGGTCTATTTCGACCAGCTACTCAGGACCCAACAACGCTTCTTCCAGGACACGTTGATTTGCGCAGCTGGAAATGGAAGTTGCTTGGCTCAAGTCGTTTAGTTGAGATCGTATCTGGTAAAGGATTCTTCAGTTGAATCCGAACATTCCGGCTTTGACGCGTCTCTGTCGATTTACGGCCTTTCGGCCACCAGGGCTGCTATGAGGCAGCGCGCCTTCCGGACGTCGCTTTCGCCGGAGGCCTTGTCCGGTCACGATTGATTCTATATCCTGTGTTCGCCTGTGGTGGCTCTGTTGTATCTGTACAACATGGTTGCTTCGGCGCTGAGAACCGAGATCATATGGCGGCAGATACACTACAAACTCATATCTCCCGACGAGACACGCGTGTCTGGCGGATTCCCCGCAAGCGGAAGCTGAACACGATCATCTTTTTCGTCACCTCGCGGTGCAATGCGACGTGCGAGACGTGTTTCTATTGGGACGAGCTGAATCAGCAGGGAGATCTGTCATGGGACGAGATTGTCAAGCTGTCCGGCACAACGCCGCCATTTACGGACCTGTGGTTCAGTGGCGGCGAGCCGACGCTGCGAAAGGATCTTCCCGAAATCATCGATCTCTTTGTCCGGAATAACGGTGTACGGTACATCAATCTGCCGACCAATGGCCTGAAACCGAATCGGCTTTATGAAATCGCGGAGCATGCGCTTACGGCGAATCCGGGCCTCGAACTTCACGTCAACATCGCGCTGGATGGGCTGCGCGAGTCGCACGATTTCATGCGGGGCGTGCCGGGTAACTTCGAAAAGGCGTTGGAAAGCGGACGCTTACTGCGGAAACTGAAGCCGGCGTTCGGCTTGCGCCTGATCGTAAACATCAACACCGTCATCACTCGCGACAACCTCGATGAGATTCTTCCGCTGGCCGAACTCATCTGTGCGGAGAGGATTGCCGACGGCCACTACTTCAACCTGATTCGCGGAGATGCCAAGGACCCGGGTCTCAAGGAGGTTCAGCGTGAAAAGCTCCGGTCCATTTATAGAG
>DASXLG010000180.1 GCA_036496425.1 Terriglobia bacterium
ACAATCGGGAGGTCTTCAATGAGGTTCGTAGCGCGACTCGGGAGCGTTGCACTTGCGGCGGTCATAACGCTGCCTGTCTATGCCCAGCTCAACACGGACGCCAACGTCAATCAGCGTCAGGCCGGGTCCGTCCGCGGCAAAGTTATCGATCGCGACGGCAAGCCTATCCAAAACGCACAGATTCGCTTCGATAACCAGACGACGCATCAGGCCGATACCGCCAAGACCAATAAGAGCGGAGACTACTCGATCGTGGGTCTGCTGGCGGGAAGCTACAAGGCCTATCTGTTCGTCGACGGCAAGCCGGTCATGGTCAAGGGCGAAGGCGTCGGAAACCAGATCCTGATTAATGATGTTACGGACACCCGCGTCAATTTCGACATGAAGGACGCTCCAACCACCAGAGTCGAGGCGCCGGGTGCTCCCTCCGCCGCTTCCTTGAATGCGAAAGAGAAGGCCGCTGCCGAGAAGAAGAACATCGAGGAGGTCAAAAACTCCTATGCGGCCGGCCTCGCCGCCATGAAGGCCAACAACTTCGAGGAAGCCATCAAACTGTTCCAGGTGGCCGCCGACAAGGATCCGGGACAGTCCGCAGTCTTTGCGAACATGGGCGTATCCTATGCCAACCTGAAGAAATACGACGATGCCATCGCCGCATACCAGAAATCCCTGGCGATAAAGCCCGATGATCCGTCGATTCATGCTCTGCTCAGCCTGGCTCTCGCCAACAACGGAAAAATCGACGAGGCGACGCAGAGCGCCCAGGAGGTTGCAAAACTGGATCCGGCCATGGCCGGGCAGAGTTACTACAATCTCGGCGCGATCCTGGCCAACCGTGGCAAATTCAAGGAAGCCGTTGAAGTCTTCAAGAAGGCGATTGAGGTGGATCCGAAGAATGCCCCCTCGTATTATCAGATTGGAATTGCGTATTTCGGCACGCCCGACACCATTCCGCAGGGCATTGCCGCCTTCGAGAAGTATCTGCAGTTGATGCCGAACGGCCCCGATGCCGAAACCGCGAAACAGTTTATCGCCGCGGGAAAAGCGCAGGGGAAATGATCTCAAGGCTTGCGCTGCTCCGCAGCTGAGTTGGACCAACAAAAAAGGCCGCCCTTCCGGGCGGCCTTTTTTTGCTGGTCCTTTAACCTTCTAGAAGTCGATCCGGAGCTGAGCCTGGAACGTGCGGCCGCCCGTCTTCGACGTCGTCGATCCCCACAGAGTCGTTGGGGTGTTGATCGTCAGACTCGGAGCATTCGGCTGCGGATGATTCAGCACGTTGACGGCGTCCGCGCGGAACTGAGCGCGGACGTCTTCAGTAATTCTGAAGGCCTTGCTGAGGTTCATATCCAACCTCCAGGGAGCAAGCCCGCGAAGAACGTTCTGACCCAGGTTGCCCTGCGTTCCCGGTTGCGGGTTCTGCAGGACGATCAGGCCGGCGTTTCCGCTGCCGTCCGTGAGCGGAATCGATCCCGGAGTGCCGGCAGTAACGACCTTCGCCAGAGCCGTCAGGGTACAACGATTGACGGCGCCCGGGTTCAATCCGTTCAGGTTCTGCAGGCTGGTGACGTTGGCGCACTGCGGATCCGGAACTTTCGTCCACTCCGCCGGATCGAAGAAGCTGCCCTGAACCAGGGAGCCCGCCTTCTGTGTCCACCGGAGACCCGTGGTGTTCAGCAATTCCTTGAGCCCCGCCGCATTGACAACATCCGGGACGCCATTCGCATACATATTGCTTTGCGCCGAGATGTTCGTCCACGCACCGGAACTGGCCGTCCAGATGTAACCGGCTTTCCAGTTCTCGATCGCGCGGGCAAGAACGCCATTCGTTCCTGAGAACAGCGTCTTTCCCGGCCCGAACGGCAGTTCAATCGTACCGTTCGCGCGCAGGATGTCCGGATGGTTGGCGTTCACGATCGTGTAATCCATGTGTCGATTTACAGGATTCGTGAACGTCGAGAGCAGTCCCAGGTCTTTGCTGAAGGTGTAATTGATCGTCGTGGTGACGCCGTTCGTCGGACGCAGAGTGTACTCCACCTGCACCGAGTGATAATTGGCGCTGCCCATGTTGGACAGGTAATTGACCGTAGCGAACTGCGGATTGGTGTAGATGAAGTTTTCCGGAGCGACTCCACCGGCCCGCAGAGCGGCACCCCGAATCGTGCTCGTACTGATTGCCGGCAGACCGCAGTTCCCGGCCGCGCCCGCAGCAGGACACCCACTCTGGATGTAGTCCAGAGTGGCCAGGGCGGATGCAACACCACCAGCCCCGCCATAGTTACCCGCGGCGAGGTTCGTGCTGAAAGTCGAACTGGCGCGCATCTGCATCGCTGCCGTTTGCGGCACACCATTGACTGTTGTGCCGATCGCACCGAAGGTGCCGGTGCAGCCGGTCGTACAGATGTTGACGCCGTTCAGCAGCGAATTCAGCAGCGGCGACTCGCCGCCGGCCCGGATGCTGTTGAACTCCGGAAGCAGGCCGTTGTACAGGAAGTTCGGACTGTTCAAGTTGATGCCCGCGCCGTTGTACAGCTTCCTGGCCAGCGTGCCGACATACCGCACATCGATCGTCATGTGCTGATTGATGCTGCGCGTGACGGCCAGCGTCAGGTTCTGCACGTAAGGCGAGGTGAAGTTCGGATCGAAGAAACTGATCGTCTGGCTGCGATCCGTCACCGGAATCGCCGCCAACGGGGAGATGGTTGCCGGCGGCGGAACCACACCGGGCTGGTTCAACTTCGTCAGGTCCAGGTACTGGTCGCCCGCAAGGGTCTGCGTCGCGGTACCACTATAGACGCGGCCCGGCGGACTGTCGATTGGACCTTCAATCGTGGAGTAGCGGCCGCCCCCCTGATACGTGATCTGGTATCCGCCACGGATCGTGGTTTTATTTTCGCCCAGGAATCGGGGATTCCAGGCAAAGCCGACGGCCGGACCGAAGTTTTTGTTGTC
Organism: Terriglobia bacterium; assembly: GCA_036496425.1. Classification (NCBI taxonomy): domain Bacteria; kingdom Pseudomonadati; phylum Acidobacteriota; class Terriglobia; species Terriglobia bacterium. The sequence goes on from DASXLG010000180.1 coordinate 2,950, forward strand.
ATTGTTATACAGCTTCGAGCCGGGATTCGGCGAGCCCGGTCCGACGAAGTGCAACGACGTCAGGCTGCCACGGATACCGGGATTCATCCAGCCGGTGAAATCACTGCCGGACAATCCGAATGCCGGGTTGCCGCTGCCGATGGCCGCTGCCGTGAATCCGTCCTCAGAATACGGAACCCCGTACCACTCATATCGCAGACCGACATTCAGTGTCAGCGTCGGGCGGATCTTGAAGTCGTCCTTCACGAACAAATCGAATTCACGCTGCTTGATGGTGTTCGTGATCAACGGACTCGTCGTGAAATCGCTGAACGCCGTGTCCGTCGGTTTATTCATGAAGTACTGGTTGTTGACGGAGGACAGCGAGCCGCTGAGGAAGTTCAACAGATTGCGGGCCTTGGCAGCATCGTTCGTACCGATACCCGACAGGGCCGGATTGGTGTTCGCAATAGCGGTTGTCCCCGTGATCGCGAGCGGCGATCCGGGCGTCGCGCCTGCCACCACAACGACGGGATCTTTGGCGTTCTGGAAGAAGCCGAGACCCGCGCTGCTGCCCTGCGACCGGCTGCTGGCCATACGCAGTTCACCGCCGAAACGAACGGAGTGTTTGCCTTTCGTCCAGCTCATGGTGTCGCCGTAGGTGTAAAGCGGCGTTCGGTCGACGGCCGTGGCCGTGAGGTTCGCGCCGCCCGCGGCGGTTCCCAGGCACGCCCCGGGAGGAGGAGTCGGACGAGCGCCGGTGATCGGGTTACAAACGCCGACTCCACCAGTCACGTCCGTCAGGATTTCAAAGCCGTTCACTGCGGGAGGCAGATAGGCCTTGATTCCAGCTGCATTTGCCGGGTTATCCCAAGGAGCAAGGACGTTGGTTCCGCTGACGCGATACCCCGCCTTGACTTCGTTCACCATGGAAGCCGTCAGCGTCGATACCAGCCCGCCGGTCATGGTCGTGGGCCGGTGGAAATTGGTGTTGCTCCAGGTTCCGGGAAGACCGGCCAGCGTGTCGTCGGAAACGACGCGCTCATAACTCCACGCGAAATTGCCGCGGTGCTTCTGGTTGAAGTTGTGATCGATCTTCACATTGTAATCGTGGCGGGTGCCCGTGGCTTCGCCCACGCTGAAGAGATTGTCGACGCCCCTGAAATGGCGGACAACGTCGTAGCTTGCCGTATTCAAACCGTCAACTGTCCCAACGATATTCGAAAAATCGTTCGGCGCCGGCATCAAAGCCATCGTCCGGCTGACGAAACCAGTCGGATCCTGTTTGGTTCTGAAGGTATCCCATGAGCCGTTCACCGCTCCGTTGGAGCAGTCGGCGTTCGGAACACCACCGGGAAATGTGACCGGACCGTACACGCTGGCGTATTCGAGCTTACCGGTATACGGAGTGCCATTCGGATTGGTCGTCGGCGTCAGGGGGTTGCCGAAGTTATCAACGGTCTGCCGTGACGGCGTAGCGCCGCCCCCGTTCGTCGCGGTTCCGACGGTACCGTTGTTCCATCCGTCGAAATAACGGAAGACACCGTTCTTCGCGCACGGGGTCAATACTGGAATTGGATTGCTCGCGCGGTTCCAATTGATATTCAGGTCGAACAGGCCGAAGAAGAAGGTCTTGTTCTTGATGATCGGACCGCCGGCGCTGAACGTCGTCTGGTTGTTATTGGACCAGAACGGGATGATTCGATTGGGTTGATGCTGGTTGTTCGCCCAGCTGTTCGGATTCAACGCCGTGTTCTGAACGTTCCATACGGCGGCGCCGCGGAACTGGTTGGTTCCAGAACGCGTCGTGATCTGGACGACGCCGTTTCCACGCCCGAGTTCGGCATCCACCGGCGTCACGATCAAGCGGACTTCGCCGACCATGTCGGGATTGATAACCGTGTTGGCATTGATACCCGTTGGGTATCGCAGGTCGTTGACCATGATGCCGTCGCGGAGTACCGGCGTGTCTTGCGCGCTGATTCCGGCGAGCGTCTCCGCTTCACGTCCGAATGCGCTCTGTCCCGCTTCTCCGTTACCGGTGGCGACCACGTTATCGACGCCGCCGAGTACCTGAACAAGATCCAGAACGTTGCCGCCGGTCAGCGGCAGATCCACAACTTTGCGCTCGGTCAGTCCCTGTCCGACCGTCGGACTCGAGGTCGAAAGGACGGTATCCGCAGCAACGGTAACTTCAACACTTGTGGCCTGGCTCGAAACCTTGAGCGCGAAATTCAAACGCAGCGTTACGCCTGCTTCAAGGGTCGCGTTTGAATAGGTCGATTTTTGAAAGCCCGGCAATTCGGCGGACACGTTGTACGGGCCGGCAATCAAGCTGGGGATGAAGTATGCTCCAGCCTCATTGCTGACCGCCGTCGTCATAACTCCGGTCGCCGTATTCGTTACGGTAATGGACACGCCCGGCAGGACCGCTCCCGTTGCATCCGCAACGGTTCCTGAAAACGTTCCCTGGGCAATCTGGCCAAATGCTGACGTGATAGCCAGACATAGCAGCACCAAACAAAAGAAGATTTTTTTCATTCTCACCCACCTATGCGAGGGGTCAGGGGGAAACCTCGTCGCCTTGTTTTTGTTCGTTGACTTACTTATCCGATTGTTGCGGAGCTAATAAATCACCAGCAGGTATTACGTGTCAATCAAAATGCTGAATAATAAGGAATTAGTGAGGAAGACTTATTGAATTCCGGGCGCGCACGTCTGTGTCCGCAAAAAGCTTCAGCAGCACAAACACCTGCTGGGTCCGTGACCTTCACTCAAGATGTTTCCGCGGGCGTCGATGATCGTGATGGCGAGAGTGCGGCCGTCTTCCAGCCTTAACGCGATCGGAATGCCGATCCATCCGGCGGGATCTTTATCGGGATTAAAATCGATCGAACCTTCCAAACGTTGCAGTCCCGGAATCGGCAGACCGGAGTGTTCGACAAAGCCCTGATGCCGCCGGATCGTATAAAGGACGTTACGCAGCAAGGCGCCGTTCAACGTTAATTCGCCTGTGCCGGATCGTTCCTCGACCAGTTTCATCATGACTGCTACCAGGCTTGCTCAAACAACTCGATGATCTGCTCCGGCGCGGGAACCACCGGATTATTCTGAGGGCTGCCGGATTCCAGCGCATCGTTCGCCATCTTCGGCAGGACCGCTTGAAACTTCTCCTTGTCCCCGCCACAGCAATCGCGCAGGCGGGGCACCTTGAGATCATCGTTAAGTTGATCGAGCCAGTCCGAAAGCGCTTCGCAGGCAGCCTCGTCCGCGGATCTGGCCGGAGCGATCTGCATCGCGCGCGCCAGTTCCGCATAGCGGGCAGTGGCTCCCGTCCACGAGAATCGGGTCACGGCGGGCAATAGAACCGAATTCGACAGGCCGTGCGGAAGTTTGAAAACCAGGCCAAGAGGACGGCTCATGCCGTGAACCAGGCAAACGCTGGAATTGGTGAACGCAAGACCGCCCTGGAGCGCCGCGACCGACATGGCTTCGCGTGCCGTGGTATTGCCGGGATCGTCCCAGGCCTTTCGAAGATTGGCGTGAATTTTGCTGACGCACGACAGGGCGACGGGATCGGTCAGCGAATTCGCTTTACGTGAGACGTACGCTTCGATTCCATGCGTCAGCGCATCCACTCCGACGTGCGCCGTCAGCGGTTTCGGCATCGACATCGTCAGTTCATAATCGACGATTGCCGCCGCCGGCATCAATTTCGCGTCGAGGATCATCATCTTTACATGGCGCGTTGTATCGGTAATGACGGCAACCTTGGTGGCTTCGCTTCCCGTGCCCGCCGTCGTCGGAATCGCGATCAGCGGCGGACCCGGATTTGGAATCTTGTGGTAGCCCTGAAACCGGCTCAACGGTCCGGCGTTGGTGACCGCAATCCCGATCATCTTCGCAACATCGAGAGCGCTGCCCCCGCCGATCGCGATGATCGAATCGGCGCTGCAGGCGCGGAACGCCTCGGCGCCTGCCATCACGTTCTGGTCTGTGGGATCCGGTTGAAAGTTCGTGAAGACAGCCGTCGCGATTCCCTTCCCTTTCAGCCCGCCCCGGATTTCGTTTACGAATTCCGCATTGACGAAAAACGGATCGACGACGACGAGCGCGCCGTGCGCCTGCAATGATGCCATCAACTCCGGCGCCTGCAGGCGGGATCCGCCGCCTGTCACGATGGCTTTGGGTGAATCGAATCGCGCAGTCATGATCAACGACTATGATAGTCTTTTCGGACTATGTCCAACATCACTTCAAAACACGTCGAAATCCAAGTTGAAGACGGAACGACAATGCTGGCGTGGCTCGCAGAACCGGCGGGTCCGAAGGTGACGCGCGGCATCATGGTTTTCCCCGAAGTATTCGGTGTCAACGCGCACATCCGCGAGGTGACCGACCGCTTCGCGGGTCTCGGCCTGGTTGCGATTTCGCCGGAGCTGTTTCACCGCACCGCGCCCCCAAAATGGGAATGCAGCTATACGGATTTTCCGTCCGCGATGCCGCACATGCAGGCGGCGAAGGAAGCCACCATCGAAATGGACGTCAAAGCCACATATAACTGGCTCAAAAGCAATACTTCTGCGGGAACCAACATCGCCTGCACCGGATACTGCATGGGTGGACGCACCTCATTCATCGCCAACTCTGCCGTGCCATTGAAGGCCGCCATTTCCTACTACGGCGGAAACATGCACACTCTGCTCCACCGGACACCCAACCTCTCAGCGCCAATGCTGCTGTTCTGGGGCGAACGCGATCAGCACATTACGGCCGACCATCGCAATCAGGTCATGGCATCCATGCGCGAGGCCGGGAAGGAGTACATCGACATCCTGTTCTCCAATGCCGACCACGGATTCTTCTGCGATGCCCGCCAGAGCTATGAACCGAACGCGGCCCGGCTTTCCTGGGATGTGGTGCAGTCGTTTCTGAATGCGCGGCTTGGATAATAAGAAGGAATACAAGAAGCACCAGAAATCTCATCTTGTGCTTCTTGTGTTCCTTTTTTCTTTTGTCATGGCATGCCGTCAAATGAAATCAGGGGAATCCAAGGACCCTGAAGCCGGCGTCTCCCTCGACCTCGCCACCAAACGCGCCCAATCGATCGAATCGCTCAGCTACGACCTCTCCTTCACGATTCCCTCGAATCCAGCAGAGCCCGTCACCGGCCACGAGGTCATTCACTTCTCCACGAAGGACGTCACCGAGCCCGTCATTCTCGACTTCAGCCCCGGAGCGGATTCGCTGAAGGCGGTCACCATCGCCGGAAGGTCATCGCACTATCGGCTGGTGCAGGATCACATCATCATTCCGACGCAGGAAATCGCATCCGAAGAGAATGCCATCGAGATCGATTTCAAAGCCGGCGATGCATCGCTCAACCGCAATCCGGACTTCATGTATACGTTGTTCGTTCCGGCGCGGGCGCATCTCGCATTTCCCTGCTTCGATCAGCCGAATCTGAAAGCACGATTCTCGCTGGAACTCAACGTCCCCAAAGACTGGCAGGCGGTAGCAAACGGCGCGGAGACCTTTCACGAAACCTCCGGCGACCGGATGCGCGTGCGCTACGCGGAGACGCAGCCGATTCCGACGTATCTCTTCGCTTTTGCCGCCGGGAAATTTCAAGTTGAGACAGCGGAACGCAACGGCCGCTGGTACCGGATGTTTCATCGCGAGACCGACGCAAAGAAAGTCGAGCGCAACAAGAAGGCGGTTTTCGATCTCCACGCGTCCTCCCTGGACTGGCTGGAGAAATACACTGGAATTCCCTACCGGTTCGGCAAATTCGATTTCGTCCTGATTCCGTCATTCCAGTTCGGCGGAATGGAACATCCGGGAGCGATCTTCTACAGCGCTTCATCGATCCTGCTCGACGAATCGGCCACGGAAAATCAGATGCTGAATCGCGCCACAACGATCGCGCACGAAACCTCGCACATGTGGTTCGGCGACCTGGTCACGATGCAGTGGTTCAACGATGTCTGGATGAAGGAAGTGTTTGCGAACTTCATGGCGGCCAAGATCGTAAATCCGGCCTTTCCAAATGTGAATCACGACCTCCGGTTTCTGGTTTCGTACTACCCGCTCGCGTACGCCGTGGATCGAACCGGCGGCACCCACGCTATCCGTCAGGAGCTCGCGAACCTGGACGATGCAGGCAGTCTCTACGGCAACATTATTTATGACAAGGCGCCGATCGTCATGCGCCAGCTTGAACTCCTTCTCGGTCCGGACAAGCTTCAAGCCGGCCTTCAGACCTATCTGAAGGAATTTCAATTCGGCAATGCGACCTGGCTCGACCTTATTAAGATTCTCGGCCGGCACGCCGATCTCGATCTGGCCGCCTGGAGCCACGCATGGGTTGAAGAATCCGGCCGGCCCTCGATTCGAACGGCGCTGGATGGACAAAACATCGCTTTCGTTCAATCCGACCCGCAACAGGGACGCAATCTCCGCTGGACCGAAAAGTTGGATGTACTCGCCGGCACGCCGGCAGCCCCCGCCGCCATTCCTCTGGAACTGCAAGGAGATCGCACGGATCTGAAGCTTCCGCCAGGCGCAGGCCGGCCGGAATTCATTCTTCCGACGGGAGGCGGCCTCGCCTACGGGGACTTCAGGCTTGACGATGCGACCCGGGCGCTTCTTCTCCATCGCATATCCGAATTCAAGGACCCGCTCACGCGCGGCGCGGCATGGATCACGCTGTGGGAAGAGTTGCTGGACAGGCGCGTTGAGCCGATGGACTTTGTCTCGAGCGCAATGAACGCGCTGAATAGCGAAGATACGGAACAGAACATCCAGGTCCTCGTGAGCGATGTCGATGAGGCATTCTGGATTTTTCTGTCCGAAGCCCAGCGGAAAGAAATCGCTCCAAAGCTCGAGCAGGTCTTACGGAGCGGAATCGATCGTTCGAAATCGTCATCGATCAAGGCCACATACTTTTCCGGTTTCCGCTCGATCGTGACCACGCCGGAGGGAGTCGCATTCCTCGAACGCGTCTGGCGCCGCCAGGAGATGATCCCCGGCCTGAAGCTGGCAGAACCCGACGAAGCCACAATGGCTCTGGAACTCGCCGTCCGCTCGGTTCCGGATGCGTCATCTATTCTGGAAGAACAGCGAGGCCGCTTCATGAACCCGGATCGCAAGGCGCGATTCGAGTTCGTCATGCCCGCGCTCTCCGGAAATCCGCAAATCCGCGATGCCTGGTTCCAGAGCTTGAAGGACGTCCAAAACCGCCGCCGCGAACCGTGGGTCCTCGAAGGACTGGCCTATTTGCATCACCCGCTGCGGGCAGCAGAATCCGAGAAGTACATCCGCCCGGCGCTGGATCTGCTGGTGGAAATTCAGCGCACCGGCGACATCTTTTTTCCGACCCGATGGATGAATGCGACCCTGAGCGGCCACAACACACGCACGGCCGCGGCCGCGGTTCGAGACTTTCTGTCACAACACGCGGACTATCCGATCCGGCTTCGCCGGATCATTCTCCAGGCAGCCGACGATCTGTTCCGCGCGTCATAATCCGGATCAACAAAGTACGCGCGGTCACAGACCGCGCCTACTACTCTGATTTCCCGCGCGCATATCCTTCACCGCGCTCTGCATGAAAAGATGCGGAGCCTTAAGTTTTCCGTTTGCCGGCTCCATAGCCTTCTCGTATGCTCGGCCGCATGCTGCGGAAGGCGTTTCTTTCTTTCAGCCTGTGGTTCCTGGTTTTGCATTTCGCTGCCGCGGCTCAGGGGCCGATCATCGTGACTGTGGCGGGGGGAGGCGGCCCTCCACCGACAGAGGGCCAAGCCAATAATTTTGTGATCGGACCGACTGTTGCAGTTACTTCAGATAATGCGGGCGGATTCTATATCGCGAACGCGCTTGAAGTTCTACACGCTACCTCCGACGGGCAAATCCATCTGGTTGATAGCGCGTACCCCGGCAGATTGCCGCCGAACTTGACAGATCTCGCTGTCGATAACGCAGGCAATCTCTATATCTCAAGCTTCTATGACATTCACAAACTGGCTCCCGATGGGACGTTTTCGATATTCGCTGGTGGAGGAGGCCCGTTCGGAGACGGTGGGCCGGCCACCTCTGCAAATCTGTCTTACGTAGGCCGCATGGCTCTCGACCAGACGGGCAATCTGTACTTCTCTGAATTGTCCCGGGTCCGCAGAATTGATACTGCCGGCATCATCACAACGGTCGCCGGAAACGGTTTAGGGGGATCGGACGGCGACGGAGGCCTGGCGACATCCGCGAGAGTAAATCCCGGCGCCATCGCCGTGGATCAGTCCGGAAACTTGTACATCGCGGAACCCTATCGTGTCCGAAAAGTAGATGCCAACGGCATCATCAACACCATCGCCGGTCAGGGCGTCGACGCCGACACAGGCGATGGCGGGCCGGCAATCAATGCTTCTGTATGTGCGATCGGGGGAATGGATTTTGATACGGCCGGTAATTTGTATATTGCCGAACGCGATTGCAACAAGATCCGGATGATTTCTCCATCCGGAATCATTTCGACGATTGCCGGCACTGCTGTTCCCGGCTACACCGGCGACGGGATGTCCGCCCTGAACGCCGAGTTCAATACTTCAGTGGATGTCGCGCACGGTTCGGCAGGGAAAATTTATGTAGCGGACGAAAGCAACTTGCGGGTACGCCAGATCAATAGCGATGGCACCATCACCACAGCCGCAGGCGTCCCGGGAACCAGAGGGGACGGCACTGCCGCTACATCGGTTCAGTTCAGCGGACCTGCGGGCGTCTCGATCGATTCCCAGAATAATCTTTACGTCTCCGAAGTCTACGGCAGACGGATTCGCGAAATTGCCAATGGGATCATCACGACGGTTGCCGGCGGCAGCCAATGGGATGGTTTTGATTTTCCAATCGCACTCACAGTGGGTCGTTTGAACCGTGTCTATGTCTCGGACTTCCAAGGCAATCGAGTGCGAATGCTTCCAAGCAATGGAACGATGATCAGCGTTGCCGGAAATGGGACTGCCGGCCTCGGGGGTGATGAAGGACCCGCGACATCTGCATATATCAGCGCCCCCGCGGGCGTTAAGTTCGACGCTCTGGGAAACCTTTACATTGTCGATAGCGGAAATTTCAGGGTACGAAAGATGACGCCCGACGGAATCATTCACGCCGTTCCCGGTGGATATGGGAATCCTGCCGACATCGTTATCGACCCAAACGGGAACCTCTTTGTGTCCGATTTCGCTGAAAATCGCATCGTAAAAGTGACCGCCGGGGGTACCCTGTCAATTATTGCAGGCAGCTTCGTGTCAGGCTACAGCGGTGATGGAGGACCCGCTACCGCCGCACATTTGCATGGACCCTCAGGATTGGCGCTCGATTGGGCCGGGAATCTATATATCGCCGACTCAAACAACAACGTAATCCGGAAGATCGATACTGATGGGATTATCACCACGGTCGCAGGAAACGGGACTCCAGGACTGTCCGGCGATGGCGGTCCAGCGACGGCGGCCCAGTTAAACACCCCGGGATTCCTTGCTCTCGATTCCGCAGGCAACTTATACGTCACCGATACGAAAAATAATACGGTCAGAGAAATCGTAGGCCTTGCGCCGAAAAAGAGAAGATCACAAGTCACTAGCCAGTGAAGATCCTTGCGCGGCTCCATCACTCTCCACCGGTCACCACAAACAACATTTCTAGAGATCAGTTTTCTGAAGGATGTTCAACGCTATCGATTACCAGACCTTCAACCGGAACTTGTTTGGGTTGAAGTTTGAGGCCGAGTTGATCCTCTACAGCCAAGGATAAGCGCGTGAAAAAGCTATTGCCCGGATCAGTTGCCGCTGGAAAGCCGCCGCCTACGGTTTGTGGATTTGCAGTAGATGGCGTCAAATCGATCGTGAAGTCATACAAACCCTTTAAGCCAGTAGTGTCCACCACAGGCTGTCCCGCGCTGGCAGCCAAAAAGTTTACAAGTCCTTCCATGGAGATTTTTTGAAAGGTCCGAACACTATCCGTTTTCGTTGCACTCGACGTTTCATCCTCTTTGGCTAATTTCAATTTTGGACCGTTCTTCCCGATCGTGAGAACAAAGCCTGGACGCTGCTGCTGTTCTCGGTGTGACACTAATTTGAACCGATCTCGCAGCAATGTGCGCAGCATCATTTCGATCTCAGCGGGAGTGGCATTCGGATCGTCGGCCTTTGCAACTACATCGAACATCTCCGAATCGCACCATCTGGGGCATCCGTGGACCTGATCTTTTTGAAGTTCATCCGCCACAAGTATGAGCGTCCTCAGCGACAATGCCTCGAGCGTCAGTCGTCCATGTGTGACGAGTACGTCCAGATTTATGGCTCTTGTAGTTAACGGTGGAGGATTCCGATTCAGTTTCACCGACGCAACCTCAAATGCCAAAGATTGCTGACGAGCAGAACATAACAGTACAAAAGAAACCATTACGGCGACCGTACTAATGGCGATCACGCAACGTGTCCGCATCCTTATAGCCTCCAGATTTGGATCAGAATACCTGGAGTTGTAACTGGGGCGCAACCACTCTTGAGCAGTAGACAGCGTGATACCATACAGTTATGTCACTGAAGATTTCAAATGATCCAGCGCCCCTCGTCACCGATAAAGACGGAGTCGTCCGTGTTGGAGGAACGCGAGTCCGCCTCGATACGGTTGTGTATGCATTCAATCAGGGAGACACCGCTGAAGAAATTCTTCAAGAATATCCATCATTGTCTCTTCCCGACATCTACGCGACGATCAGCTACTATCTGCAGCACCGAGATTCGGTTGATGCCTATGTGAAAGAGCGTAAAAAAGAGCATGATCGAGTTAAGCAAATCAATGAAACTCGATCTGATCCCGCTGACCTCCGACAACGCCTTTTGAAGCGCAGATCCCAAACCCGAACTTAAAGCCCGTGCTGCGCTTCGCGGTAGACGAGGACTTCAATAACCGAATCGTTCGTGGCCTGCTTCGTTTGTTGCCAACGCTGGACATTGTCAGAGTGCAGGACGCAGACTTAAGTGGCAGCCCTGATCCGTCGGTTCTGGAATGGGCCGCGGCTGAGAACAGAGTCCTTCTTTCGCATGACGTGACGACTATGGCGACAGAAGCGTACGATCGCGTTCGCTCTGGAAAGCCAATGGTCGGCGTCTTCGAAGTCAGTCAAGAGATGCTAATCCGAGAGGCGATCGCCGATTTAGTTTTGATTGCGACGTGCAGCATCGACGGTGAATATGATGGACAAGTTCGTTACCTGCCGCTCCGATAAGCGGTCCTGCTGTTTTCGCGCAAAAGAATTGTGGCCGGGGCATGTGGCCTAGAAAACATAATGCGCGTTATACGCATTCGACAGGCATCACTTATCCTTCCTATACCTCGGAGCGCCCGACGTGCAATAACTGTCGCGAGCTTGCACGTCGAGCCCCTTCCGGTCCACCGTTACCTTTAACTTATGACAATTCTTCGATGCCGCGCCCGCAGCAGGCGTATAACCCAGCACGTAGTAATCGCTTTGTTCCGTGGCGATACTCCCGAGGAATGATGCGAGTTGGTACGGACTCGGAGTGCTATAACGCCCGCCCGTTCCCTCCGCCAACTCTCGAACATAGTTTGTGCCCCGCCAACGATCAGATACTTAGCGCGCTCGTCGTTTAAACATCCGATGAACTCTTCGTAATCGGGGAACGGCATTCACGCCTCTCGCCTTCAAGCACATTTCAAGAGCCTCGTAAACCGCTTCAAGGCGTTGTTTAGGGCTAAGGCCTTCGTACCAGAAGCCGAAATCTTCCTCCTCGGCGTCTTCCAGACGAATCTTTGATAACGTCCAGGTCCGGCCATTCCGCTGAAACGTTCTTTTCGATGTGCCCATGAAGTAAAAACCGGGGCAAGAGGACTTCGAACCTGCGACCTCTTGCTCCCGAACCAGAATTCTACAATTTTTCCGGCACTGCGCGTGGACATTCGGTGGGCAAAACATTCGATCGATTTCCGTTCTCGGATGGTGAATTTATCGCTTTTGACGCGACAAGCGCCCCTCTCGTTCGGAAAATTTAGGCGTCAACGGCTGATTCCACGAAAATTCCGCGAACAAGGTCCTCTGGAGCTTCAGATCGTGAAGGAGTGTTCGGCTCCCGCACGATAGGCGGGAACGACCGCCCGCGGGCGGATAACCTGACCGTTGCGGCGGATTCGAGAAATCCGGTCGCCGGGCGACAATTCAGCTGCGAAATTTCGTTCGACAACGTGAGATTTGGCTCGACGTTGTGGATTTTCATTCGACAACGTCAATTTTCGCCCGACGTTGTGACTTTTCGGTCGACAACGCCGGGCGCGGCTTTGACGTCTCAAAGCCTGCCGGCCACCTCCATTTTTCGCACTTCTGCGAATGGCTTTTAGCACATTCGTCGAACCTCAAGATGGAAAGTCGGGCTGGAGCGAATGGAGTGACCCGGTCATCAAGATGACGACGTAACAACACAAAGGGGAAAGGAACACAAGAAGCACAAGAGGCACAAGAATGCATCCGCTCTTGTGCCTCTTGTGCCTCTTGTGCTTCTTGTGTTCCGCCTCAGATCCCTCGATAAACGCCGCGATCCTTGCTAAGGCCGCGAACGCGTTTGAAGTCTGTGACCGAACGCCATTTGCTGTGGCTATTCATGAGTAGCTATGTGTGCCACACGGAGCAACAAAATACGCGTGGTCACGGACCGCTGCCTCCACTATATACTGCTCCTGTGAAAAAACTGGCGCTTGCGATCACATTCTTAATGCTGGCCACCGCATGCGGCGGGGTCGATGCCGCGGCGGGTGCCGGAATACCTGGTCCGGTTGTCGATGAACATACAGGGTCGGCTGCCGATCGCTTCGCCGTGTTTTCCGGCGGCTGTTTCTGGGGCGTGGACGCCGTCTTCAAACACGTGAAAGGCGTGAAGACCGTCGTCTCGGGATACGCCGGCGGAAGCGCGGCCACAGCGCATTACCCGATCGTCAGCGACGGACAGACTGGGCACGCCGAATCGGTGGAAGTAGTGTACGACCCAACCCAAGTCAGCTACGGCCAGCTTCTGCAGATCTTTTTCTCCGTCGCGCATGATCCGACAGAATTGAACCGGCAAGGGCCGGACACCGGCACGCAGTATCGTTCGGCGATTTTCTTCGCGAGCAGCGAGCAACAACAGATCGCCCGGGCCTACGTGGACCAGCTCACAAAAGCGAAAGTCTTCAAGGGACCGATCGTGACGCAGATCAATAAACTCGACACTTTCTATCCGGCGGAGTCCTATCATCAGAATTACTTCGCCAGTCATCCGAACGATCTCTATATCGTGATCAACGACGCGCCCAAAGTGGCGCATCTGAAGGACCAGTTCCCCAACATCTACAAAGACAGGTAGGCGCGCATGAACCGCCGTCACTTTATCGTTGCGTCGGGAGGATTGAGCTTGTCGCCCTTCGTACCGCAGAATTCCTCGAGCGCGGCGCAGGGTGACGACGCAAAGGACGTGACCCGGACCCTGGCCAGGTACATCGTGTCGGCGAGAGCGGTGGATCTTCCGCCGTCGGTCCGCAAGGAAGCCTCGCGCACGCTTTTGAACTGGGTAGGCTGTACGCTCGGCGGCTCGCGTCACGAAACGGTGGGAATCGCTGTATCGGCGCTCGCCCCATTCTCGGGACCGGCGCAGGCGAGCCTTCTTGGCAGGAAAGAGCGGCTCGACATTCTGAACACGGCGCTGATCAACGGCATCAGCTCGCATGTCCTCGACTATGACGACACACACTCTCACAACATTATTCATCCGGCGGGGCCGGTGCTTTCCGCGATCCTGGCGCTGAGTGAGCATCGCCCGGTTTCGGGCGCGGACTTCACGAATGCTCTGGTTCTCGGCGTCGACGCCGAATGCCGGATCGGCAACTCGGTCTACCCGAAGCACTACGATGCGGGTTGGCACATCACCGGCACCGCCGGCGTCTTCGGCTCGGCTGCGGCATCGGGCAAATTGCTCGGATTGTCCGAGCAACAGATGCTTTGGGCCCTGGGGCTTGCCGCGACGCAACCGGTCGGCCTTCAGGAAATGTTCGGATCGATGACCAAGAGCTTCCATCCCGGCCGCGCCGCGCAAAATGGTCTGACGGCGGCCCTGCTCGCCTCGAAAAACTTCACGAGCTCGAATCAGAGCCTGGAAGCAAAATACGGCTGGGCGAATGTCGTAAGCACCGAACACCACTTCGGAGAGATCGTCAATGAGTTGGGCAGCCGGTATGAGATCTCGAAGAACACCTATAAGCCGTTCGCCTGCGGCGTCGTGATGCATCCCACGATCGACGGTTGCATTCAGCTCCGCAATGAAACGAAGTTGAAAGCGGATGACGTCGATCGAATCGAATTGAAAGTGCATCCGCTTGTGATGCAGCTCACCAGCAGGAAGACGCCTCAAACCGGTCTCGAAGGAAAGTTCAGCATTTATCACGCGGCAAGCGTCGCCTTCATTGAAGGCGGGGGTGGCATCGATCAATTCAGCGATCGCGCGGTCCGGGACCGGACGATCGTTTCGCTGCGGGACCGGGTGTCGACTGAAATCGATTCGTCGCTTCACGAAGATCAGGTCCGGATCACCCTGACCGCGAAGGACGGCCGGCACTTCGAGAAGTTTGTCGAACACGCCGTCGGGAGCCTCGATCACCCGATGAGCGATCCGGACCTCGAAGCAAAATTCACCGGCCTGGCCAACGGCGTTCTTTCCGCCGACAAGCAGCGCCGGCTGATCGATCTCTGCTGGGATATCGCCAGCCTGCCGGACGCCTCCGCCATCGCCCGCGCGGCGGCGTTGTCGTAATCGGTTTGCACAGCCGCGGAACATCCGAAATTGCATCTGTCGGCAACAGGGCAACCTTGGACGTGTATAATGCCCGCATGGTTATACTGCAACGGAATGAGGTTAGCAGGAACCGGTTGCTATTCATCCTGACCCTCGTCCTTTCCGCCGTTTGTTTAATTGCTATCGTTCTCAATTTCTCCAGCGCTTCCCAGCCGGTCCAACTCGGCCTGGCTCTGCTTGGCGCGGCCGCGGTTGTAGCTCTTGCTCTTTCATTCCTTCAGCTTTACGTACATCCCAAACGCAGCCAAGTGCTTCTCTTTCAAAACGATGAAGAGATGGTGATTGCCACCAACGCGCTTCATGAAGGTTTCAAACTCCGTTTTCTGCGGGATGTTCTGGGCGAAAGCGTTAGCGCATTCAGCGACGAGGATCGGGCGAAATGGAAACCGCTCGAAGCGGACGGCTTCTATGCGACGCTATACATCCGGGGTGTCCGAAAAGTCATCATGCTGCGGCTCTGCACCATGATTTTCGACGATGTGTTCGTCGCGGACCGGAATAACCGGTGGGAACATCACGATTCGTCCAGCACGGCCGAGCCGTCATTCTCGAAACGCGAGATGCCGCCGCTGACCAGCTGGAAAAGTTCTACTTGACGGGCCTGCGGCCGTCGCGATAACTTTTGGCTTCGTTTCTGAGTACGTGGCGATTTAAGGCAACTTGCTCCACGTAAAAAACTGCTAAACAGCTCCGAAAAGGGTTTAGAAAGCCCCGTGCTGGTTTGGCACGGGGCTTTTCTTTTGCCCCTTGTCGAGGCTGTAAAGAAAGGCGGATACATGAGCTTCGTCAAGGGTCTGAAATGCCGGGAATGCGGCCGGGAATATCCGGTTAAACTGCTTGCGGGTTGCGAAGAATGTTTTGGCCCCCTCGAGTGCGATTACCACTACGAGGAGATCGCGAAAGTCCTGAAGCGTGAGGTCCTCGCCTCCCGCGCTAAATCCATCTGGAAATATCGTGAACTGCTTCCGCTCGAGTCCGACCCGAAAATCGGACACGCCACCGGAGGTACTCCCCTGATTCGCGCGGAGCGGCTCGGACGGCACCTGGGAATCGACAACCTTTACTTGAAGAATGATGCCGTAAACGCCCCGACTCTTTCGTTCAAAGATCGCGTCACGGCAGTAGCCATCAACAAAGCCCTGGAATTCAAACTGGAAGCCGTCGGATGCGCTTCGACCGGAAATCTGGCGAACTCGACCGCCGCCAACGCGGCCGCCGCGGGCTTGCCTGCGTTCATCCTGATTCCCCAAGACTTGGAAAAAAGCAAAGTCATGGGCACCCAGATCTACGGCGCCCGGGTGATCGCGGTCAACGGCAACTATGACGCGGTCAACCGCCTCTGCAGCCAGATTGTGGATCGCTATCCATGGGGCTTCGTCAACGTGAACCTGCGGCCGTTTTATGCCGAAGGCTCGAAAACGATCGGCTACGAAGTCGCGGAACAGCTCGGCTGGCATGCGCCGGATGCGATCGTGGTTCCGATGGCCGGCGGGGCGATGATCAGCAAGATCCATAAAGGATTCAAGGAACTGCAGCGCATCGGGCTGCTCAGCGAAAGCGAACCCACCCGGCTCTATGGCGCTCAAGCCGCCGGTTGCAATCCGATCATCGATGCGGTCAAACGCGGCAGCCGCGAAATCCGTCCGGTCAAGCCGAACACCATCGCCAAGTCGCTCGCGATCGGCAACCCGGCCGACGGATATTTTGCGGCGCGGCTGATCCCGGAATCGGGCGGCTGGGGCGAAGACTGCACCGATCCGGAAATCGTTGCCGGTATTCGATTGCTCGCCGAAACCGAAGGCGTGTTTACGGAAACCGCCGGCGGCGTCTGCATCGCCGTGGCGCAGAAGCTCATTCAACAAGGACGGATCAAGAAAACGGACATCACCGTTCTGACAATCACGGGAAACGGATTGAAGACGCTCGAGGCACTCGACCTTGCCACGCCGCAGGTGATCGAGCCCAAGCTTTCCGCGTTTGAAGCTGTATTTGGGGGTGCATCCAATGTCGCTTAAGGTGGTCATTCCGACACCGCTCCGGAAGTTCACATCCGGCGCCGATAGTGTGGAGGTTGAAGCCGGTACCGTTCAGCAGATCCTGGACAATCTCGACTCGAAATACCCGGGTTTGCGCGCCAGCGTTTGCGATGAGTCCGGCTCGCTGCGGCGATTCATCAATATCTATGTCGATGGAGAAGATGTCCGGTTCATGGAAAACCTGGCGACACCTGCCGCCGACGGATCCGAGATCGCGATCGTGCCGGCGATTTCCGGCGGAAGCTTCGCCTGAGCAATATTCCTCGATACTCTCCAAGGGCGTCGATATACCGGGCCGCGGGCCGTTCACTCAATAAACCCCTGGCACGATGCGCCACGGCACTTTGCGGCAATAGGATTCCCAGTCCTTGCCGTACTTTTCGCTGCACATCAAGTTATCTCGCCACTCGCGGTTGAGCAGCAGGATGGTGAAATAGAGGATGTAAAAGTACGGCAGCGGATGCTCGAATCCTGTGGGAAGGCACCAGGCAAGACCCATCATGAGATCGCCGAGATAATTCGTATGCCTCGCAATGCCCCACCAGCCGGACGTCAATAACAGCGTGCCCCTCGATGTCTCGATATACTGCGCGGGCTTGCCCCATACCGGCCTGTCCGGATTCTTCCGGAACTTATGCTTCTGGATATTGGCGCCGCGAAAGATCACGAAACCCGCCAGGTTCAATGCGACGATCGCAACGGTCGTCGGCACGGACAACTCATGCGTGTGGTCGATCAGATAGTGCGCCTGCAGCGTATACATGAACGGCACCCACACCAGATCGCCCCAGCAAAGCATCCAGCCGAAGTTTTCGTGTTTGATATCCCACGTTGTCAGGATGGCTTCTTCGTGAAAGTAGTAGTCAGCGATGTAAAGGAAGTGGAAGGCATTCACCAGAATCATCGGCACCGTGACGGTCCCGTGCAGTTGGTACTGTTTGGCAGCGAAGGAAAGATTGATCAATATCCACAGAATCAAGCCCGGCCGCGCCTCGCAGAAGAGCTTGAAGTCGAAGCTTCCCACACGCGGATTCAGAGCGGTTCCCGTGAAATAGTCGCAGAAAGGACTGCCGGTTCTGCGTTCCTGCGTCTTTGAGTTTTTTCCGTGCAAATAGAGAAAGACGCCGAACGCAAAGGCAAAGATATTCACTGTCGTAAGCAGCGGGCCAAACTGGTCGTAGAAGATCGTTGCCGGTATCCACCCGAAACCGGCGGCTGCGCCAGCAGCGGCCATGGTAAACCAGAAGGTGAACCATCCGTTCATCTTGTACTTGAGCCGGGCTCCGTCGGCAAGAACGATGCCCTCGTGAATCCTGCCGGGCGCAACAACCTGCAGCAGAGCCTGGAGCAGGAACCAGCCGCCATACAGCGCCACCGAGGTCCAGGTGGGCGCGGGAATGCGTGACAGC